>DATLYJ010000175.1 GCA_035574915.1 Dehalococcoidia bacterium
CATTTCGTCGCCCGGATAAGTCGGGCGACGGAAGGAGACATCGATCCATCCGTCCGACAGCCACCGGGGCCCCAGGGCCTGGAGGATCGCGGGCACCGTCCAGCCGTAAACGGTCACTCCGCCCACCAGCGCTGCGCGGTATCCATATTGGCGTGCGCCCTGGTTGGCATGGATGACGTTGCTGATGTTCATGTTGTCCGGGTCTTCCATGAAGGCGGTGATCCGCCGCTCCCCGTAGCGCCTCGTTGTAGTCATCTCCCTGTCCTTCCCTGCGATGATCTGTGCTGCCGCCACTCGGAGCGATGCGGGCGAATCGCGGCCGGGCTAGCGCCCGGCCTCAATTCTGCGCGCTACGTCAGTCCGTGTCCACGCTCATGATGGCGCGTCGGTCCCTCGGCGGGACCGACGTACTTGTTGCTGGCGCACTCCAGCTGACATCGTCGGCCGCGCCGGCGCCGGCCAGCGAGGTCAGGAGTGTAGTTCGCGTCCGACACGGCTATCGATGCTCCGGGGACCTTGACGGGCCTGTTCTAGTCGTCGTTGCCGCGGCCGCGGTCGGCGCCGCCGCCTCTGTTGCCGCGGCGGTCGTTGGGCTTCGGTACCTCGGTGGGCTTCGGCGGCTTCGTGGGCTCGATCTGCGGCGCGCGGCGGATTGGTGTTGGCGTGGCTTGCGAGCCCTGGAGGCGGGTCCCGCCGCCGGTGCTCGTGGGCACGCGGTCGGCGGCAAAGACTTCGGTCACGACCTTCGGGCAGGAGCGGTCGGGCAGGAGGCCGGTCGTCTGGCAGACCTGGACGAACTTGATGCCGGAGGGCACGTCGAAGCCCTGCGCCGGCCGCCCTTCCAGGGCGCGCTGCATGAAGGTGTTCCAGATGGGCGCGGCGGTGTAGGTGCTCGTCGCGCCCCGCATGGGTGAGTTGTTGGCGTTGCCAACCCAGACGCCCGTCACGAGCTCCGGGGTGTAGCCGATCGTCCAGGCGTCGCGCGCGTTGTCGGTGAGGCCGCTCTTGACGGCGGCCTCGCGGCCGGCGAGCTTTAGCGGGCTGTTGAGGCCAAACATCGAGGAGCGCGCCGTGTCGTCCGAGAGGACGTGCGTGATCATGTAGGCATAGGGGGCGGGAATGATGCGCTCCTTCCTCTGCTTTGCCCGCCAGATTGTCCGTCCCTGCGAGTCCTCGACCTTCAGGACGAGCACGGGGTCGAGCGGGCGCGAGCCCTTTGGCAGGTCGAGAACGCTCTCGATCCCCGCCTGTTCGCCATAGTTCGCGAATACGGAGAAGACGTAGGTGAGGTCGAGCAGGCTGACATCGGCGCCTCCGAGCGTGAAGGCGGGACCGTAGGCATCGACGTGCCCCAGAGTGGTCAGGCCCAGCCTGCGGGCGTTGTCGTAGACGTCCGGGAGGCCAGCGAACTCGAGGGCCTTCACCGCAGGTGGGTTCAGGGAGCTGGCAAGGGCGACCCGAACGGGGATGGGGCCGCGATAGCGGTTATCGGCGTTGCCCAGGGTGTAGGTGCCGGAGCCGGTGCTGAGCCGGATAGGCTCGTCATTGACGATCGTCGCCGGGGACCAGCCGTCGATGAAGGCGCTGACGTAGGTGATGGGCTTGATGGTCGAGCCGGGCTGGTTGAGGGCCGTGACGTTGTCTACCTGGCCGCTGATGCCATCGTCGAAGTAGTCGCGGCTGCCGACGTAGGCCAGCACCTGGCCCGTCTTTGGGTCGATCGCCACCAAGGCGGCGTTCGTGGCCCCGACCTGCGGGCCAATTCGCGCCAGTTGCTCCTGCACGACGGCGTTGGCCTTGCGCTGCAGTTCTACGTCTATGGAAGTGGTCACGCGCAGACCGGGCTTGCGCGCGGCATCGCCGATCAGGCTTGGCAGGAGGCCACGCACGTTGACTGCGAGGTGGGGCGCCTCCCCGCGCTCCGCCTGGCGCTGATCGCCGGGCACCCGGCCCTCGCGGATGGTGAGAGGCTGCGCCTTCAGCTGCGCGGCCTCCTCCTTCGAGAGGTAATCGTGACGCTGCATGAGGTCGATGACTTCATGCTGGCGGGCAAGGGCGGCATCGAGGTTGTTCAGCGGGTCGTAGATCGCGGGCGCCCGCGGGATGCCGGCGAGCATGGCCGCCTCCACGGGAGTGAGGTCGGCGGCAGGCTTGTTGAAGTAGCGATAAGAGGCCGCCTGGACGCCGTAGGCGCCGTTGCCGTAGTAGAGCGAGTTCAGGTACCACTCGAGGATTTGCTCCTTCGAGTAGCGCCGGTCGAGCTCGAAGGCGATGATGGCTTCCTTGATCTTGCGCGTGACGCTGCGCTTGCTGCGCTCCGGCACGGGGATGTAGAGGTTTTTCGCGAGCTGCTGAGTGATGGAACTGCCGCCCCCGCCCTGAAGGAAGCCGCCGCCGTCCCAGAAGGAAACGTTGTCGTAGAAGGCTCGAACGATGCCCTTGAGGTTGACGCCGGGGTTGCTCCAGAACTCGGCGTCCTCGGCCGCGACGGTCGAGTCGATGAGGTGGGGCGAGATCTCCAACAGGGGCGTTATCGCGCGAGGACCGGCCTCGCGGTCGAACTCGAAGAGGACGACGCCGTTGCGGTCCAGCACCGTGAGGCCGTTGTTCCGGTTGATCAGCGCAGCCGGCTCGGTGAAGCCGGAGGCGATGCTCACATAGGTCGCGAGGAGGAAGACGACGAACACCGCCAGGATTGCCAGCGGTGCCGCGATCAGCAGCTTTTTCTTCTGTTCGCGTGTCATGGTGGGTCAGAGGGACTTCACCACTCTACCCTTTGCACCCTAGAGCATGCTCCTGCGGCGGCATGGATGCCATTAAAGGAACCTGAAATCTGTCTATCATTCCGCGGCACCTGGCGGGCCGGTCAGTCGCTCCACCTGGCGGCTTCGATCTCCCGGAGCAGGTCAGCGGGCGAGACGGACCCCGGCGCCAGGCCCTCCGCGACCATGCGGCGGCCGATGCGCTGGAGCGCCGCGTTTGCAGGCGTCGGAACGCCATACATGCGGCCGAGGAGGGCGATCTCGCCGTTGAGGTAGTCGGACTCGATGGAGCCGGCGCCGCGCGCGAGGCTCTGCCAGGTGGAGTTGCCCTGCCGGCCGCCCCCGGCGCGCATGCCCTCGCGCAGGGCGGCCATCTCCTCGTCCGGGGCCCACTCTATGCCGGCGGCGCGATAGCAGGCGATGGCCTCTTCGACCAGCCTGCGCGAAAGCTCCGGGGCCCGCGTCTCGCCGAGGGCGGCCTGAAGCGTGTTGTTCAGGTTGCCCAGCAACTTCGCGTACTTCTTACGCATCGCCTGCGGGTCGGGGCGGGCGCGAAAGCCCGCCTTCTCGAGGTCGGAGCAGACCTCGAGGACGACATCGTCGAGGCCCGATGGGTAACGGCCAGCGTCGAGGACGCCGGTGATGCCAGCGGAGGTCGCCTCGACGACGCCGGGCTCTAGGTGGGTCGCGGGCAGGATGACCAGCATGGCGTAGACACGGTCGAACCGGCGGAGGGCAAGCCTCTCGTTCTCGACGCCGTTCTGGGCGCAGACGACCGGGAGGTCGAGCCCCGGCGCGGCGGCCTGGAGGTCGATCAGCGCCGCCTCGGTGTCCTGGGTCTTCATCGTCAGGAAGACGACGTCGCGAGGACCGAGGCTCGCTTCACTCGGGCTGCCCGCGGCCGGTATGCGGAGGGTGGCCACGCCGTCCGGGCTCTGGAAGCGCAGGCCGCGGGCGCGGATGGCCTCGAGATGCGCGCCGCGGGCGATGAGGAGGACATCGAAGCCGGCGAGGTGGAGCCGGGCGCCGATGGTCCCGCCGATGGCGCCGGCGCCGTAGATCACGTAGCGCATCGAGCCGAGTATAGCGGGGCGGTCTGCCCCTGGGCCCGGGGTCAGGGGCGCTGCCGGGCGGAGCCGCGGTGGACCTGGCGGCTGTCCGGACTGAGGGCGACCCGGAGGCTGACGACGCCGAAGAGGGCGAAGACGAGGATGAGGACGTAGGACTCCCAGTAGGCCAGGGTGCGGGGGCCGAGCCCGCCGATCTCGAAGATGAGGGCGCCGGCTGCGCCGGCGACGAGCCAGAGAAACAGCGGCAGGAGGCCCAGGGCCACGTGCCAGGCCTGCTGGTCGGTGCCGGAGTCGAAGTAGGTGCCCAGGATCCAGGCCCAACCGGCGAGGACCAGGCCGAAGGCGGCCACGTCCACGGCGCGGACCTGCCGCAGGCCGCTGAGCATGATGCCGCCAAGAGCTCCCGGCGCCGACTTCAAGGAGTCGATTGCGTCTTCCCAGTCGTCCCCGAAGAACGCCTGGATTCCCCCCGCCATGCTGCCATTACAATCGCGCCCGCCCGCGCAGTCAAGTCAGCGGTCAGGGGTCAGGGGGTCAGCGGTCAGGTCAGGGGGTCAGGAGGTCAGCGCACAGCTCTCAGGTCAGACGCGGCGCCAGGTCCCGAAGTCCTGAAATGCTGAAGCCCTGAAATGCTGAAGTGGTCAGGAGGTCAGCGGTCAGCGGTCAGAGGAGTCGCCAAGTCCTGAAGCCCTGAAATGCTGAACTCCTGACGTCCTGACATGCTCCTCAGTTGTCCCAAGCGGGGCTCGACGGCATCATCGAGACATGGTGCGAAGGGGACTCCGGGCGGGCGCGGGAGCTCTGGTGCTTGTGCTGTCGGCCCTGGTGCTGGCCTGCGGCGGCGCGAGCACGGCCGGCACCAAGGGCGGCCTGCAACTGACGCCGGTCGGCGGCGACGCCACCCAGGCGGCCGTGGGCGCGGCAAACGCGGCCTGGGTCGAGTGGAAGGAGAACGCCGGCAAGTTCCTCGACCGCGACTTCTTCGACTGCTACGAACTGAACGGCGTGCCCCGCCCGCCGAACACGCCCGTGCCCGACCCCAGCGGCCACTCGCGCGCCCGGCGCGGCTGCGACGAGGCCCTGGCGGCGATCGAGAAGGCGCTGCCAGACTACCGCCGGTTCGTGGCCGACCTCGAGAAGGCGAAGGTCGACGCCGCTTCGCCGTTCAAGCCGCAGTTCGACATGGTGGTGAAGGCGCGCAAGGACCGCCTCGAGTGGGCGACGGCCTCGGTCGCGGCCTGGAAGCGAAACGACAGGGACGCGCTGCAGACGCTGCGCCTCCAGATCCCGCAGCTGGCGACCCAGGAGGCGGCGGCGCTCGGTGTCGTCTTCACGGGCGCGACGCCGGAGCCGCGCCCGACGCTCGACTTCATCCCGGGCGTCCCGACCCGCACGCCCGCGCCGTCGCGCTGAGGCCGGAGCCCGGGCGCCGAGCCTGGCGTCACCCCCGGCCCCCGGACGGGAGGCCGAGCCTGCCGTCACCCCCCGGCCCCGCGGAATGGGAGGCCAAGCCTGCCGTCACCCCCCGGCCCCGCGGACGGGAGGCCTGAAGGCCTCCCCTACAGGGAGCGCGGCCTCGTGCAGGCCCTGCGAGCGCCCGTTGGGGGAGGTTGGAGTAGGTGCGGGGGCCGCGTGAGGAAAAGCGGAGGCCCCTCGTGTGAGGGGCCTCTTGCGTGCATCTCGGGGTTCGCCCGGCTAGCGTCTGGCCGCCCGGCGCTCCCTCAGGGCCAGCAGGCCGAGGCCGCCGAAGCTGAGCGCGGCGAGGCCGCCCAGGAGGTAGGAGTCGCGGGAGCCGGAGCGGTCGAGCAAGCCGGCGTCGCCGGTATTGGGCGGTGTCACGCCCGTGCCGGTGCGCGGGGCCGAGACTGCCGGGGCCGGCTGGGCAGCGGCGGCTGCGCGCGCCCGGTTCTCCTGCGCCTGCTGCGCAGCGGCAACGGCGACTGCGCCGACCGCGCCCCCTCCGGCGCCGGTGCGCAGCGGCACGGGCTGAAGCGAGCCGGTGAGGACCAGGCCGACGGTGTCGCGCCGGAATGTGTCGAGCGGAGGGAGTGTACCCTCTGTTTCAGTCACGCCCGGGCAGGGGTCTGGCTCGCCGCCTCCGAGTGCCCCGGTCCCGACGTTGAAGAATATCCCCGACGGGCCGGTGAAGGACTGACTGAAGGCAATCGTGGACCCGAAGGCCACCGGCGCGTCGCCGAAATCAAAGACGACCTGGACTTCCGAGCCGGCGCTGACGACGAAGCTCGCGGAGGCAACGCCCACCAGCGGGCCGGCAAAGCTCCCGGCCCGGGCGGTGAGAGTGACCTGGTAGAAGCCGCCGGGCGAGCTGAAGTACCTGAGTGTGGCCGTGTCCAGGGAGTAGGCCTGGTAGTTGGTAACGTAGAATCCGCGGTCGAGGTTGTCTCCGCTGCCGGCGGGGCCAAAGGGACAGGACACAATCACCGGTTGGGCGAGTGCGGGAGATGCTCCCCCGAATAGAAGAGCCGCGGCGAGAACGGCCGCCGTAACGAGCGCGGACCAGGCCTGCTTTGCCATTGCCTGCTATTCCACCTTTCTCCCTCTAATTGACGCTCGCCGGAGCCATTAGGCATCCGACTCTTTCGCCGAATCGTACAGGCGCTGAACGCGACCGTCTACCCTAAAGCATGAGGCCCCTCTGTGAGGGGCCTCATGCTGGTTTGTCAGGTTATTAGTGTGGTCAGCGTCTGGCCGCCCGGCGCTCCCTCAGGGCCAGCAGGCCGAGGCCGCCGAAGCTGAGCGCGGCGAGGCCGCCCAGGAGGTAGGAGTCACGGGAGCCGGAGCGGTCGAGCAGGCCGGCGTCGCCGGTGTTGGGCGGCGTCACGCCGGTGCCGGTGCGCGGGGCCGAGACTGCCGGGGCGTTCGCGGCGGCGGCGGCGACCCGGGCGCGGTTTTCCCGCGCCTGTTCGGCGGCGGCGGCAGCGACAGCGCCGACAGCTCCGCCTGTGTTGCCCACAGGTCGCTCACCTTCAGCGCAATTCAAAGGCTGACCAACATACGGATCGACGCGCAGGAATGCGCTACCGCTACCATGCGGCGATTCGACGACCAGGATGTCTACGGCGTGAGATCCGCCGCGGAGGAGGCAAATTGCCTTTGAGTACCGCGGGTCGAGCAAGGCCAGGTCGGGATCATTGATGTCACCTGCCTCAGGGCAGCCGCCCGTCGCCACAGGAGTGGTCCGCCCGACGACAAGGCCGCCCTCGAGGATCGCGAACTCGTCCCCTCGACAGAAAGTGTCCACCACGGTAATCACAACCTGTCCCGTGCTCGAAAAGGTGAACGGCCCGCTTGAAACCAGGCTCCCGGCGCCGCCGAAACCGAAAGCAACCCAGCCACCGCCGACAGTGATCGGCGTGGCAGCCTCGGCCGGTCTCGCCGAGGGGACATAGGCACTAACGGCAACCACCGTCGCCATCGCCAGCAACGAACCTATCAGTCTGCCTCTCATAGCTCTCCTTTTGCTTCTAGGACAGCAAGAATACCCGGCGACATGTGCCGGCCATCCGATATAACGCCCGCATGGTACGAAAGGTTAACGCCGCGGTCTACTGTATCGATGAGAAAGCGGAGGCCCCTCAGATGAGGGGCCTCCGCTGCGCTAGTTGCCTAGCTTGCTGACAGCCGTCAGCTCTTAGCGGCGGGCGAACCGGAGGGTCGCCAGGCCGGCGAGAGCGAAGGCAGCCAGGCCGCCGATGGCGAACAGCGTCCAGGAGCTCGAGGAGCTCGAGAGGCCGGCGTCACCGGTGCTCGGCGGGGTGATGCCCGTGCCCGTGCGCGGAGCCGTCACCGTCGGTGCGGGCGCCGCGGTCGGGGCCGGGATGGTGCAGGTCACCGTCACCTGGGCGCTGATCGGAGGCGTCGAGAAGATACCGATCGCCCCGCCGCCAGGCAGGGTGCCGCCCGTGGTAGCGACGACCTCGTACGGACCGGAGTGCGACTCGCTGGTCAGCAGGAAGGCAGTCGCCACGCCGCCGAAGGTGCCGGCGCCATTGCTGGACACCGGGACCACAGGGCCGACGAACGAGAGCACGCCACCCGTGCCACCGATGGTGCCACCAAGGTTGGTCACCATCTCGACGAGCGTGTGGTCAGAGACGTTCTGGCCGATCGCGTCCTTCACCGTGACGGTGATCGTGGACTTCTCGCCGCAGCGCAGGCTGGTCGGGCTGGCGGCAACCGTGATGGAAGCCGGCGGGCCAATGACCGTGACCGTTACGGTGCGGCAGATGTCCGCCGCGTCCGGGACCTCGAGACAAGCCGTGACCGTGGCCACGCCCGGCGTCGCCGTCGTTATGCCGGCGTGCGGGTCGCAGTGCAGGATCGCGGCCGCCATCGAGCGCCAGGACACGTTGATGCCGCTGATGTCGAAGTCGAACACCGAAGAGTTGTCCGCCAGCGGCGAACTGTCGGGCGCAACACTGTTCGCGAAGGTGTCCCAGGCCACGTAAGAGGCCGGGTTCGACGTCGTGAGCGCGGCGATAAGCGTCCGCGCCGAGCCCAGCTCGCTGGCCGTGTCAACATTCGTCTCCTCGATCGCGCAGCGGTCGGTCGAGAAGTCGACGTCGGTGCTGGGCGCGATCAGGATCGGGTTGCCGGCGGCGTCAGTGACCGTCAGCTGGATCAGGGAGTGGGCGGTGTTGCTCGGCGCCGGGACGATCTCGACCGTGGTCGGCGAGGCCGTCAGGGTCGCACCACCGGCAGTCGGACGGCAAGAGACGAGCACGTCAACCTCGCTGTCCGGAAGCCCTCCGTCGGCATCAGACGCGGTAATGTGGATGGTCGTCGTTATGCCAGTGCTCAGGAGCAGTGAGGTCTGCGGGGCATCCAATGTGCTCGGGCACTGGTAGATGACGACGATGCCACCCTGGTCAGGGCTGTCGTCGCTACAAGGCGGCGTGCCCGGCTGCTCGGCGCAGTCGACCGTCAACTGGTCAGTACCGATGCCTTCGGTGCTCAGGCAGTCGTCGTCATCGAACTCGAACCAGTCGCCGTCGCCGTCATTGTTGGCGCAGATGGCCTCGCGGAAGCGGCCGACCTCGTTAGCGTCGAAAGTGACGTCGGCGCTGTCGGTGCCATCGTTACCCTGCTCGCCGTCGAGCTGGACACAGATCGCGATCTGGCCGCCAAGCGGCACGATAAAGGCGCCTACCGGGCTCACCGGAACGGTGCCGCGGCCCGGCATGTCGTCGCAGTCGCCGCCGTCGGTCCATGACTCGCTGCCGGCGAAGCCGCCCGAGCTCAGCTCGAAAGGCGCGACCTCGACATCGATGATGTTGGCGGAAGCGTCGTTGGCGCTCATGCCGAAGGCGCCAAGGGCCATCAGCGCGAAGAGGGCCAACGCTCCAAAGCCAAACTTAAACTTACTCAAATCCGTTTTCCTCCTTGCTTGTAAGCAAGTGTCTCGATGCGTTCCGTCTTCTTCCTCTGGTTCCTTTCGGTCCCCGGGCTGCATTCGCGGTAGGTCTCCCCCGCGTCGCCCTCGGCCGAGATCGCTGCTGCGACGCCGAGGTTCTGTCCGTTCCAGCTTCCCGGTGG
>DATLYJ010000176.1 GCA_035574915.1 Dehalococcoidia bacterium
GAGGAGTGGACGGAACGCTGGACGCGCCTGCACGAGACGCTCCCGGCGGCCTCACTGAGCGAGGACCTGGCGATTGAGGCCGGCTTACGCATCGCGCGGTACGTGGAGGTGCTCGAGCCTGTCGTGCGGCCGCTCGGCCCCGTGCGCCCGGCTCCGCCCACGACGCCGCGGGTCCCTCGGCGGAGGCGTTAGGCTCGCCGTCGGAGGGCAAGGACCCGCGATTGCCCGAGAGGGACGTCTGTAGCCGGGCTGCGTGTAGCGGGCCGGGCGGTGCGGGCGCGCGGGGCCTGGGTGGTTAGCGGGAGGTGGCGGGCGCGGCGCTGCTGCGCCCCTACGGCGGGGCGACTCGAGCGGGTGTCGCGGGGCTGCTTGAGTCAGGAGAGGCGGTCCAGTGCGACCAGGGCGGCGCCGAGCGCGGCGGCATCGTCGCCGAGCTCGGTCTCGACGATGCGCGCGTCCCTGGCCGCCTGGCGAAAGGCCTCCCGCCGCACGACGTCGATCGCGGTGCTTAGGTAGCCATCGAGCTTGCGCAGGTTACCCGAGATGGCGACTACTTCGGGGTTGAAGATGTCCACCAGGTTGGTGAGCCCGGCGCCGAGATAGAGGCCGGCCTGGTGGATGGCGTGGCGGGCATGAGGGTCGCCCCGGGCAGCCGCGGTCTCGAGCGTCAGGGCTGAGGGCGGCGTGCCCTCCTCACGGCTGATGCGCCCGAGGACGCTGTGCGGGAAGAGGTCGACGAGCGCGGCGGCCGTCCTCGCCAGAGCGCTGCCCGAGGCCAGGGCTTCGAGGCAGCCGTAGCGGCCGCAGCCGCAGGGCGGGCCACCTGGCACGAGCTGCATGTGGCCGATCTCGCCGGCGGCCCCGGAGGCGCCGTGGTAAATGCGGCCGTCGATGATTAGGCCGCCGCCGATGCCGGTGCCGAGGGCCACGAGCACGAGGTGGGACTTGCCGCGGCCGCTCCCGAGACGGTGCTCAGCGATGGCGGCGGCGTTGGCGTCATTCTCGATCCAGGCGGGAAGGCCGAAGGCCTCGCTCATGCGGCGGGCCAGGGGTATCTCGCGCCAACCGGGCAGGTTCGGCGCGTTGGTGACCATGCCGCGCTCGACGTCGCAAGGCCCGGGTGTCGAGACGCCGATGGCGCGCAGGGGCCGTCCAGCGGCGGCGGCGCGCAGCGACTCGACCATGCGCTCCAGGACGGACTCGGGGCCGTCGTCGGCGCCGGTCGGACGCTGGTCTCGACCGACGACCCGCATGTCTTCGCCGGCCACGATGCTCAGGATTTTGGTGCCGCCGAGGTCGATCGCTCCGATGAGGCCTTCGCCGCGCATGCGGCCATTCTATCTGCCGTGACCGGCCACGCTATAATGCGCGCGCATGGGGAGGGACGGGACCAGCCAACGCCAGAAGCCCTCATGGCTACTCGTTACGAGCCACGGCCTCGTGCTTACCTATATCGGCGCGAACCGCGACAAGACGATCCGGGAGATCTCGGAGGCGCTGGGGCTTACCCAGCGCAGGGTGGTGGCCGTGGTCAAGGACCTGTCGGAGAGCGGCCTCCTCGAAGTCGAACGGCGCGGACGGCGGAACTACTACCGCATCGCGGATGACGCCCGGTTCATACACCCGACGATGACTCACATCCGCGTCGCCGACTTCGTCGCGCTGATGAGGGGAGACGCGCCAGCAGGCCGGCCTGAGGGCTCTGACTAGTCGCCGAGCAGCGCCGCTCCTTCTTCGCGGCTGAACACGCTGCCGCAGGCGCTGCAGGTGTAGCTAGCGACGAGGTCCTTCTTGCCCATGTCGGCCGGGTTGTCCCAGCGGGGCACCAGCGCCTTGTGCGGGCAGGGTGGCGCCTCAATGGGCGCCTCCTTCTTCTTCCCGAGTATGCGCGAAAGCAACGCCATCTGGAGAAACCTCCTCTCGCTGGACGCGTGCTTACGAGACGAGCGTAGACAAAGCGCCGGCCCTCGTCTATGGAAAAAGGGTTCACCTTTACGTAAGGATTGAGTTTGCGGGCGGCGGTCCCGGGGCGGGCCTGTTAGGATGCGACGAGCGTGAGCCTCGTCGATGAGGGCCAGAAATCGCTAGCGGGCGCGGCGCCGGCCCAGCACGACGGGCCGGCCGCCCGCGCCACCCTCAGCATCGCCCTTGCCTGCGGCATAGGTAGCCTTTCCTTCAACTTCTGGTACCCGTTCATGCCCCTCTACATGCTCCAGGTGGGGGCTTCGAGTGAGGCGAACGCGCTCTTCTGGGTGGCGGTGGCGACTACGGTGCAGGGCATCGCCCGAATTGCCACGGGGCCGCTGTGGGGAGTCCTCTCCGACCGCATGGGCCGCAAGCTGATGTTCCTGCGCGCGCTCTATCTGGCCACGCCGACGACCGTGATCGCGGCGGTGGTCGGTGAGCCGTGGCAGATGTCGATCGCGCTTGCCTTCCAGGGGCTGTTCTCCGGCTTTATCCCTGCGGCCGTGGCGCTAGTCAGCGTGACGGTGCCGGAAGAGCGCCTCAACCGCAGCCTGAGCATGGTGACCGGCGCCCAGTACACCGGCACGACGGTCGGGCCCGCGGTAGGGGCGGTGCTGGCCTCGCTCTTCGGCTTCCGGGGGGCGATCTTCTGCGCCGCCTTACTGCCGTCGATCGCCGGCACCATCGTGCTACTCCTGGCGCCGAACGACCTTGCCCGGGCCGGCCGCGGGCCGGAGGTGGCCGCCCGGCAGTCCCTGGAGCCGTTCCGGCCGTCGGCGCAGCTGGCGCTCGCGATCCTGCTGTTCTTCGTCGTTTTCTCGATGACCCAGCTTGTCCGGCTGGCGACACCGATAGGGCTGCATCTGCTCCGGGACGGCGACGTCCGGGGGGTCACGGGCCTCGCCTTCACGCTCGGCGGCCTGGCGAGCGCCGTCAGCGTGCTGTTCATTGCGCCCGGAATATTCCGGCCGGGGCGGCTCCGGCAGTCGCTGGCGCTGGCCTGCCTGGCGGGAGCGGCGGCCTATCTGCTTCTCGCCGCCGCGCCCTCGGTGCCGGCCTTCGTGGCCGTCTTCGTGCTGATCTCGCTCCTGCAAGCGGCCATGATCCCGGCGACCAACGGCCTCATCGCCGGCAACGCGCCGCGATCGCGGCGGGGCACCGCCTTCGGCTGGGCGGGCAGCGCCCAGGCAGTCGCCTTCGTCGCCGGGCCGATGGGCGCAGCGCTGTTCGCCGCGGTCTCGCTGGACCTCGGGTTCGTCGTGCTCGCGGCGATCATGGCCGCGATGGCCCTGGCGCTGTTCGCCTGGCTACGAGAACCCGCGCTGGACCCCGGCCCGGCTCCGGGCGCGACAAGAGGGCGGGAAGGCTAGCGGCCGGCCCCGGGCGCCGGGATGGCGCCGAGTTGTTGCATCATCCCGAGGACGTCCATGACGGCGCGGTGCTCGACGACCTTGCCGTCGCGCAACTTGTAGATGCTGACCCACTGCACGTCGACGGGCCTGTCGTTAGCAGGGACGCCAAGCCAGGGCACGCCGCCCTTGTTAGTGCCTGTCATCCTCACGCGGACCGCGACCTGGTCGTCGCCGGCGACGATGTCTTCGACGCTGGTCTTGCGGTCGGGGAAGGCCTGCAGCGACATCTGGTGCGCGACCTTGGCGGCGGCCAGGCCGGAGCCCAACTGAGCGGGAGGGCCGCTGTGCTGCACGAAGTCGGGCGCGAAGTAGGCATCGAGCTGGTCGAGCCGGTTGGCGTTCCAGGCCTCCTCGATGGCGAGCACGACCTTCTTGTTGGCGTCTGACATTTCTCGCCTCCTTTCGGTAGTGGGGGCTAAGCGTAAGC
>DATLYJ010000177.1 GCA_035574915.1 Dehalococcoidia bacterium
GCCGGCGCGCTGCCGTTGGCGGCCGGGCGCGGCTGCGGCTCCGGGCGCGAGCGCATGGCGGCGCGCATCTCGGGCAGCGGCTGGCGCGGGGCGATGTTCAACTCCGCCACGGACACGCGCGGCAGCTTGTGGCCCAGCTTCGCCTCGATCTCCCGCAGCTTCAGGAGGTCCACCGCGGTCACGATCGTGATGGCGCGGCCGGCGCGGCCCATGCGGCCCGTGCGGCCGACGCGGTGGGTGAAGAGCTCCGGCGTCTCCGGGATGTCGTAGTTGATGACGCGCTCGATGTCCAGCATGTCGATGCCCCGCGCGGCGACGTTCGTCGCCAGGAGGACAGGCACGTGGCCGGCGCGGAAGCGGGCCATGATGCGGTCGCGGGCCTGCTGGCCCAGGTTGCCCTGCAGCGCCTCGACCTCGTAGCCCATGCGGTTCAGGCGTCGCGCCAGGTTCTCGACGCCGTGCTTGGTGCGCCCGAAGACCAGGGTCGCGCCCTCGACCTCTTCGTCGAGGAGGGCGAGGAGGATGCCGAACTTGTCGGCGTTCCAGGCCTCGATGACGATGTGCTCGATGTCAGGCTTCGACTCCGTCTTGACCGACACCACCTTCGGGTTGCGCAGGTACTTCGCCGACACCTTGTGCACCCACTCCGGCGTCGTCGCCGAGAACAGCGCCGTCTGGCGCCCGCGCGGCGTGCGGTCCAGGATGCGCTCGATGTCGCGCGCGAAGCCCCGGTCCAGCATCTCGTCCGCCTCGTCCAGCACGGCGTAGCGGATGGAGCGCGTGTCCAAAGCGCCGCTGCCCAGGTGGTCGAGCACGCGGCCCGGCGTGCCAACCACGACCTGCGCGCCGGCGCGCAGCGCGTCCAGTTGGGGGCCGTAGCCGACTCCGCCGTAGATCACGGCGACGCGCAGGCCGGCGGGCTTGCCGATGTCTTCGAGCACCGACGCCACCTGCTGCGCCAGCTCGCGCGTCGGCGTCAGGACCAGCGCCTGCGGCGCCTTCAGCGCGGGGTCGCAGCGCTCGACCAGCGGCAGCCCAAAGGCCAGCGTCTTGCCCGAGCCCGTGTGCGCCTGCCCGATGACGTCGTGGCCTTCGAGGAGGAGGGGTATGGTCTGCGCCTGGATAGGGGTGGGGGTCGTGATGCCCTGGGCCTCGAGGGCCTCCACGGAGCTAGGGCGCAGGTTGAACGAACGGAACGACAAATCCATGTCCTTTCGGAGAATGCGGCTCTCCCATTCGGGTGCAAGCCCTCTCCGACAAGGACGCGTGGCCGTGATTCGACAAGTGGTTTGGGAAGGAGGCGGAGATTCGGTCTGGTCCGGACAATCGAGAACCCTTCACGTGGAAGGGAGCTGTCGGAGCGAGTGTCAGTTCGACGCTAATGAAATCGTTACTCCTTCTTGCGCTTATGTTAGCACACCAAAACGATATGCGGACGATAGACTCTCGCCCTGCGCGCCGCCTGCCCTGCCGCGATATGCTCTCAGGCGAGCTATGGCCCCGTATGAGGCCGACCACGAGCGGGCACGACAGCACGGACTCACCGAGCGCGGGGCTCGAGGTGTTACGCCTTGCCGCCGAGGGACTGAACAGCCAGGAGACCGGCTTGCGCCTCCACATCAGCGAGAACACCGTCCGGACACACTTCGCCAGGGTCGCCGGCAAGCTGGGGGCGAGGAATGCCTGCCAGCTCGGCGCCCGCGCGGTGGAGCTTGGGATACTGCGACCAAGTGATGTCAACAATCGTTGACACGACACGAGAATCAACGTTTGTTGATACCAACTTGACCTCCACAACTGTACGTTTGTCCCCACCAGATCATCTCGGAAGAGCCTAGGAGGGGGCCATGCGCCTTCTCAGAGGGCGCGAAGCATTTCGTCGATCATTCCTCGGCATTGCCGCCACAGGAACAGTGGTGGTCCTAGCGGCCATCTCAGTGTTTCTAATTGTCCGGCAAGCCGCGGTCGGTGGGGGCGTCTCTGCGCGCCCTCAGGCCACGGTCCTTCCCGGGACCCTTGTCTGTGGAAAGACCTTCGGGCCAGCAGGAGAGGTCGTGGAATCGTATTGTCTCCCCGGCTCGCCGCCTTCGGAGTTCTGGTACGTACCGCTCTTGGAGGCTGACAGTAAGAAGCCCCGGGCCAATGGCGTTGTGAACGGGATGCTGATCGGGCCTTCAGTCCAGCCCCGAGGTGGCCCGTGTGATACTCGCCTTCCTGATGGCCGCTTGCCTTCGCCAACTCCGGCAGCCGCCTCGGAAGCCACGGGGACCGAACTCGAGGTCAGGCCCAAATATCTGCCGGTAAAGACGGATTTCGTGAGCGCAGAGGCCCTGCGATGCGGTGCTGGACCGGCAGGATTGTCGTGGGTCGAGATGACCTTTCACGTTCGGCCAGATCCCGCCTCTCTGGGCGCTACGGCGGCATGCTGGTCATACTACGCACGCGTGGCGAACAAGCCGCGCAAGTGGATGTTCCTGCTGATCGCGTGGCGAGTACGACGGTGGCTGGGCGCCGGAGTGTCGCAGTCCGGCCGCTCACCGAGGATGGGTTCGGGGATTCAGCGTTAGTGATCGCCGAGCCATTTGGTGTCACCGTCATTCGCGCTCACGGGATTCCCTTCGCGGAACTGGAACGCATAGCGGCTGGACTCTACTAAAGGAGAAATTCATGCGCCGCATTTGTGCCTTCCTGATTGCTGCGACCCTTGGAGGGGCAGTAGTCGGGTCGCTTTTTCCCGTGTCCTCAGCTGCCGCAGTCTACGTAACGCTCTATTCCCATGGGGGAGCTGGCAACTACCTGGAGTGCGGTTGGCACGGCGTATGCATTAACCCTCCAAGCCCAGGAAACGCGCTGGATTGGTCGTCTCACAGCGGCTCTCCAGAAAACGTCTTTTGGCGGTCGTACGGTGAGAGGAGCGATTACACCGACTACATAGCAGTCGCTACTATCCGGACTCAACACAGTGGATGTCACAGGGTCCGGGTCGACGTGTCTGACGCCTTTGGATTCTCGAAGGGCTCGATTCTCTATACTCATACCAACACATCGAAAGCCGGACAGGCATTCTACATCTATGGGGGGCCTAATCCAGCCTGGACGAGCTCATTGATCGCGTCCACTGTGTGGGACGGGAGCAATTGCTCCTGGTCCGGCTACCATAATCACCAGTTATCCACGGGGTACCCTTGGTACGACAATTGGTCGAGGTATCCTTCCGCTCCCGCCAATGGCTGGTCAAACCCGACGCTCTGGCTCTGGCATCAGTCGCTCCAGGGATGGTGTTGGTCTTGTTAGTGGCGATCGCCGCCCGCTCCGCCCCATCCGCTTGCCCTCACACCACCCGTCACCTACGATTGCGAAGCTGTGACAACGCTTGCTGAAGTCGTGTCAGCGGCCCGCTCGCAGGGACGCCGGCTCCTGAACGAGGTCGAGGCGAAGCAGGTGCTGGCCGAGGCCGGCGTGCCCGTCGTGCCGGCAAAGCTGGCGCGGACGCGGGACGAGGCCGTCGCCCTGGCGCGCGAGGCCGGCTTCCCCGTCGCCCTCAAGGTCGTCTCGCTCGATATCGCCCACAAGAGCGATGTCGGCGGCGTGAAGCTCGGCCTCGCCGACGAGGCCGCCGTCGCCGCCGCCTTCGACGAGATCATGACCTCGGCGAAGCAGGCGCAGCCTGACGCCCGCATCGACGGCGTCTCCGTCCAGGAGATGGCCGCGCCCGGCACCGAGGTCATCATCGGGGTGAACACGGACCCGCAGTTCGGGCCCGTGCTCATGTTCGGGCTCGGCGGCGTCCTCGTCGAAGTGCTCGAAGACGTCGCCTTCCGCATCGTCCCCATCGAGCCCCGCGACGCCCGCCACATGGTGCGCGAGATCAAGGGCTTCAAGCTGCTCGAGGGCTACCGCGGCTCGCCGCCGGCGGATGTCGCGGCCCTGGAGTCGCTGCTGCTCAAAGTCTCGGAGTTCGTCGACGCCCACCCGGAGGTGGCGGAGCTGGACCTTAACCCCGTGTTCGCCTACCCGGACGGAGCGGTGGCCGTGGACGCGCGCATCGTCCTGGCGGATTAGCGGGGAGGACAGAGCGCGGTGCCAGAAGGGTGCAGCGCGGACCTGAGCGGACTGTCAGCCGTCAGACGTCGAGGGAGTAGGGATTGAACAAGCGTAAGAGAGTGGCCTGGGCGAAGCACCGCAAGAAGGCGAAGAAGCTGCTTCTCAAGAAGCGAGCCGCCAGGGAGTCGAAGTAACAGGCCTCACCTGAATTCCGCCCGCTGTCCCGGGCCGCTGCCGGCCCCAGCGACAGCGTCACAGCGTCCGCAGACTCAACCCTCGAGGTCGATAGCCACGGGAAGCGCGGAGCGGCCCCAGTCCGCGAGGTCTCCCGAGTACCCCGGACTGTACTTCTCGAGTAGCAGGCGCCGGGCGAGGGCGTCCTCTTCGCTGTCCGCGTCCACGAGCCGGGCGCGGCCGGCATGGTCGACGTCGGCGATGCGCACCCGCACCTCCGGGTTGCGCATGAGGTTACGCACCCAATCGGAACGGTGGCGGCCGCCGGCGAGCAGGTACAGGGTATCGCCCTGGCGAGCAAACCAGATCTCGATAGTGTGCGGCCTGCCGGTGACGCGGCCTGTAGTGGTGAGATAGCAGTAGGGTGTCACCGCGCCCGCTCAGGCGGCGGGAGCGAGTCGATGACGTCGCCCGGGCGGTAGAGGCGGGGCGCGGCGCCTTTCTCGAAGACCTGGACGCGCTTGTGGCCCATCGCCCGCCAGGCGCCGTCGTGCCAGACAATCGCCGTATCCTCGTCCACGCCGGCAAGCTTCTGGCCCGGCGCGAGACCATCGATGGCGCGCTGCAGCATCTCCGGCCGGCGCTCGGCGAAGCGGTCGAAGTGGGACATCGCCCGCACCGGCGCGGCCAGACCAAGGCCCGTAGGGCCGGGTGGCGCCTGGCCATCGGGACCGGGCTGGTGCACGTGGGGGTTCAGCACCCCGAGGCCGCCGCTGGCCCCGGCGACCGCCGCGCCGGCTGCATTCGCATCCTGGAGGGCTGCCCAGGCGAGGGTGCCGTCGAAGGAGCGGGCGAGGTAGGCGGCGCTGCCGCCGGAGAACCAGACCAGGCCGGCGTTCGCGATCAGTTCGGCGTGCTTCTCGATGTTCGCCTCCTCCTGATTGCGGATGCGCACCGGTATCGCCTCGACCCCGAACTTACGGAAGTGTCGCACGCCGAGCTGCTCCCACCAGGCCATGCGCTCGTCCCCCTCCATGGCGCAGGCGGTGGCGATGAGGATGACGGCGCGCCCGTTCAGCACTTCCAGCAGGAAGCGGTCGACGACCTCCATCGTCTCCGTGTACTCGCCGGAGCCGGCGAGCACCAGGGGGCCGATACCGCCGTTCGCGGTCATGGCGCGCTCCGTGCCGGGACCTCGGCGGCGATGCGCTCGGCCCAGGAGCGGAGGGCCGCCGCGGCTTCCGGGTGGCCGAGGATGCCGTGCCGGCCGCCTTCGATGGCGTGGAACTCGGAACCGGGGATGCCTTCGTGCAGGGCCTTGCCCCAGGCGAAGGGCACCGTCTGGTCGGCGGTGCCGTGGATCACGCACACAGGCATCTTCAGCTCGGCGAGCCTGGGCGCGAAGTCGAACCCCACGTAGGCGGCGAAGTTCCGGATCTCGCCGGAGGAGTAGCGGAAGAGTTCCTCGTCCGAGAGCGCCTCGAGCGCCGCCTGGAGGGCGGCACGCCGCTCCTCGGTGCCGGGTTCGCCGGCCTGGGCTTCCGCTGCCGGCGCCTCGCGCAGGCGATGCTTTCTCGACTCGAAGACAGCGCGGGCGCCCTCGCTGCGGAAGCGCTCGACGAGCGCGAGCCGCTGGCGGGAGACTTCGCGGCTCTGATCCATCAGGTTGGCGCCGGTGTTCGGGAGCGCGAGGGCGGTTGTGCGCTCAGGCCGGCTGAGCGCGAACTGCAGCGCGATCGGCCCGCCGGCCGAGCTGCCGATAATGACCGCGCTCCCGATACCGAGATGGTCGAGGAGGGCCGCGGCGTCGTCCGCCAGGTCCTCGAGGTCGTAGTCGCCATCCACGTACTCGGTCTGGCCGCGGCAGCGGCGGTCGTAGGTGACGAGCCGGAAGCGGTCTTCGGGAAGGACCTCGCGGATAACCTCCCGCGGTGGGGCAAGGGTGGTCGCCGCCCCGCCGTAGCCACCGTGAATGAAGAGCACCGGCAGGCCGGAGCCACGGTCCTCGTAGCTGGTCATGACCCCGTTGACGCGCGCGAAGGGCATGCGGCCTCCTATCGTCCCGTGTACTTCGGGTCTCGCTTCTCGCGGAAGGAGGCGACGCCTTCCCGCGAATCCTCGGTCGCCCGGTGGGCGACGTTCAGGAAGCGCTCGTACTCGGCGTAGCCCTCGGCTTCCAGCAGCACTGAGCGGTTAACGGCGAACTTCCAGGCGGCGTAGTTCTTCGTCGGCCCGGATGCCAACTCATCGAGGAAGGTCTGAAGCTCCTGGTCCCAGGTCTCGGCCGGCCAGACGCGCGTGACGATGCCGTAGCGCTCCGCCTCGGCGGCATCGATGACGCGGCCCGTCATGAGCAGGTCCATCGCCCGGGACTGGCCGATGAGGCGGGGGAGAAGGAGCGGCGCCAGTTGGCCCGCGAAGATCGAGCGCCGCGAGCGGATGTCGCCGATGAGGGCGTCGCCGCGCATGACACGAAAGTCGCAGGACAAGGCGATCACCCAGCCGGCGCCGTGACATGGGCCGTTGATCGCGGCGACCACGGGCTTCGGCATGCTCATGAGCGTGCGGGTCATGTGGTAGTGCGGCCCGAACTCGCGCGTCAGGGTCGCCGGCTGACCGCTGGCCATCGGCGGGGCGCCGGGACGTTCGCCCATGCCGCCAACGATGTCGTCGCCGGCGGAGAAGGCGCGCCCTGCGCCGGTGAACACCACGCAGCGGACGTCATCGTCGCGGCCAACGTCCTGGCAGAACTTGATGATCTCGTCGATCATCCGCCAGGTGATGGCGTTCAGCTTTTCGGGCCGGTTTAGCGTAATCCAGGCGATGGGGCCGCGCCGTTCGAAGAGTACGTCCTGAAAGTCCAAACCTCACCCCCTGACCCCATCTCCGCGGGCGGAGAAAAGGGATCTGTCCTTAACTATGGAGAGGGCACAGCCGCCTTGAACCGAATGGGAAGGCGGGCCGGACCCCGGATCAGAGGCGAAGGCAACCACTCGACTGCCTCCTCGACCATGCGGATGTCGCTCAGGCGGGGCAGCAACTCTTCGAACGCGACCTGGGCCTCGAGACGGGCGAGGGGTGCGCCGAGGCAGAAGTGGGGACCATAGCCAAACGCCAGGTGGTCGCGGGCGTTCTCGCGGGTGATGTCGAAGGTGTCCGGCTCGGGGAAGTGGCGCTCGTCGCGATTCGCCGAGGCGTACATGGGGATCACGCTGGCACCGGCCGGGATAAGGCTGCCGCCGACCTCGGTGTCCCGCACGCAGCTGCGGAAGATTAGCTGCACCGGGGACTGGTAGCGCAGCGCCTCCTCGACCATCGCCGGCACGAGCGAGGTATCGGCGCGGACGCGGTCAAGCTGCTCGGGGTGGTCGAGCAGCGCGAGCATGGCGTTGCCTATGAGGTTCGTGGTCGTCTCGTTGCCGGCAATGAGGAGCAGCAGCGCGAAGGACATTACTTCAGCGGCGGTCAGTGTGTCGGCCTCTTCTGCCCTGGTGAGGGCGCTGATCAGGTCGTCCCGCGGCTCGCGGCGCCGCTCGGCAATGACCTCCCCGAAGTAGGCCCGGAACTCGTCGCGGCTTTTGTCCAGGCCGCCCATCATGGCACCGGAGAACACGAGGCTGTCCGACCAGCGCTTGAAGTCGTCCCGCCGTTCGGGATCGACACCGAGTATCTCGGCGATGACGATAACCGGCAGCGGCACGGCGAGGTCGCGCACCAGGTCGCACTCGCCCCGGGCCGCCAGGGCGTCAATCAGGCCGCGCGCAATCTCGCGGATGCGCGGCTCCATTGCCGCGACCATCCGGGGAGTGAACGCGCGGTTGACGATGTTGCGCAGGACCGTGTGCTCCGGGGGGTCGAGACCAATGACGGTGCGCGCCCCGAAGCCGAAGCCCAGGGGAGCGGAGGAGAACGCGGCGGTGTTCTTCAGGACAGCCACGACATCGTCGTAGCGGGAAACGGCATAGGTACCCGGAGCGACCTGTACCGCCGGGCCAGCGGCGCGCAAGCGGGCATAGAGGGGGTAGGGATCGTCGAGGCGCCCGAGGGCGAATAGGCCGCCGTTCATGTAGATGCTCCCTTAATGCGCAGTACGGAGATGATTCGCGAAAGCGGCGCCGGAGGCAACCCCCCGGCGTCTCCGGAGACCTGCGACCAGGTCCCGCCCGTTCAGCGGCCCGCGAGAAGGGCGATCTGGCCGAGAGGCACGCCGGCAGCGAGCTTGACGGCAAGTCCCGTGGCCGTGTCGATGCGCCAGAAGGCCCCGGGGCCCAGGACGTAGACGAAGGCGCCATCGGCGGACCAGGCGATGGACGGCATGTTCTCCGCGATCTCGGAGAGGCGGCGCAGGCCGGTGCCGTCGCTGTTCACCAGCCAGATGTCCTGGGCGAACGGATGCCAGGCGAAGGTGCCGCCCGGCCGAACGGGGAGCGCGCCGCCCTGGAGCGGCTGGCTGATGTCGACCGCGGCAAAGGCGATCTTGCTGCCGTCCGGCGAGAACGTCTGGCCCGAGAAGAGGGCGAGGTTGTTAGCCGCGCCCGCGACCGCGCGTGCACCGCGCAGGTCCGCGCTGGCGACGGTGAGGGTCTCGGCCTGAGTGAGCGGGTCGATCGCCACGTAGACCAGGAGGCCCCTATCGGGCGAAACCGCGGCGTCGATCGCAGACTCGATGTAACGGCGGGAGGCGCCGGTCTTCAGGTCCAAGCGCTCGATGCGGAGGTCAGGCAGACCGTTCGGGCCGCGGCCGCGGTAGGTGTAGAGGAGCTCGCTCTCCGAGAGCCAGGCAGGCGCGCGCAGGAACTCGGCGACGCGCTGGTGCTTCGCGAGGATGCGCGGTCCCTTGCCGTCAATGCCTGCAAGGGCCAGGTCAGAGCCGAAGTCGACGTTGCCGTCGGGCAGGGGCTTCGCGGGCGGCTGCAGCGCGAACGCGACGCGGGTGCAGTCCGGTGACACGCTCGGGTCGAGAGGATAAGTCTCGTCGCGCCAGCCGAGGATCAGGCGGCGCGACCCGTCGGCCCGCATTTCGCTGATGCCGTCCTCGCTCGTCAGCAGGAACCTCGGCTCGGACGCCGGGCGGCAAGGCGTGACGGCCTGACCGTCGCCGCCGCACGCGGCGAGGATCAGGGCGGTCACAAGCCAGCCGCGCCCCAGCGCCCGGCCTAGCATCGATGGTCAGAATAGCCGACCATCAATTCAGAAACCGCACGCGGTTGCCCGGAAGGGTCACCGGGCTGGCCTGTCGAGCCATCGTCTACTCCGGTGGCATCGTCTACTATCGATCCGGAGGTTGACAGCAACTTGTCCCTTCCTTCAGAAGACCGGCTGCGCCGCGTCGTCATCACTCACGTCACGCCCGAAATCGAAGGCGGCCGCTATGCCGTGAAGCGGGTCGTGGGCGAGAGCGTCACCGTCGAGGCCGACGTCTTCCTTGACGGACACGACCACCTGGCTTGCGAGCTGCAGTACCTTGCCCCGAATTCGCGAGAGTGGTCCGCCGTGCGCATGGACCCCCTGCCGAACGATCGCTGGCGGGGGTCCTTCACCGTGCTCGAGCAGGGCCGCTATCGCTACCGCATCGAAGGCTGGCCGGACCCGTTCGAGACCTGGCGGGCCGACCTGAAGAAGCGCGTCGAGGCGGGCCAGGATGTGGCCGTGGAGTTGCTGGTGGGCGCTGAACTCGTGCGCGAGGCGGCCGCGAGGGCCGAGGGCCCCGACAGGCAGCGTCTGCTCGACCGGGCCGGCGCGCTGGAGAAGGACTGGGATACGACCCTGCGCGTCAGCGTTGGGCTGGAGCAGGCGCTCTCCGAGTTGATGGCCCGCTATCCGGACAGGTCCCGCTCGACCCTGTACGACGCCGGCCAGGAGGTCGTGGTCGACCGCGAACGGGCGCGTTTCAGTACCTGGTACGAGATGTTCCCGCGTTCGGCCTCTCCTGATCCATCGCGGCCGGGCACGTTCGATGACGTGATCGCGCGCCTGCCATACGTAGCCTCGATGGGCTTCGACGTGCTCTACCTGCCGCCGATACACCCTATCGGCAGGACGGGACGCAAGGGCAAGAACAACAGCGTCGTCTGCTTCGAGGACGACCCCGGCAGCCCCTGGGCCATCGGCTCGGCGCTGGGCGGCCACAAGGCCGTGCACCCTGAGCTCGGGACGCTCGCGGACTTTCAGCGCCTGGTGGCAGCGGCCCGCGACCACGGCATCGAGATCGCCCTCGACCTTGCCTTCCAGTGCTCGCCCGACCACCCGTACGTGCAGGAGCACCCCCAGTGGTTCGCGCACCGGCCCGACGGAAGCATCCGCTTCGCTGAGAACCCGCCGAAGAAGTACGAGGACATCTACCCGCTGGACTTCAATACCGAGGATTGGCAAGCGCTCTGGCAGGAGCTCCGCAGCGTCGTCGAGTTCTGGATCGAGCAGGGTGTCCGCATCTTCCGCGTCGACAACCCGCACACGAAGCCGTTCGCCTTCTGGGAGTGGCTGATCGGCAGCCTCAAGCCAAAATATCCGGACCTGATCTTCCTCTCCGAGGCCTTCACGCGTCCGAAGGTGATGTACCACCTCGCGAAGATCGGCTTCACGCAGTCCTACACTTACTTCACCTGGCGGAACACAAAGCACGAGCTGACGGAGTACTTCACCGAGCTCACGCAGACCGAGGTCCGAGAGTACTTCCGGCCGAACCTCTGGCCGAACACTCCCGACATCCTGCACGAGTACCTCCAGACCGGCGGCAAGCCGGCCTTCATCGCGCGCCTGGTGCTGGCTGCGACGCTCGGCGCCTCCTACGGCATTTACGGCCCGGCATTCGAGCTGTGCATCAACGCGCCGCGTGAGGAGGGGAGCGAGGAGTACCTGGACTCAGAGAAGTACGAGGTCAAGCACTGGGACCTCGAGACCTCGGCGAGCCTGCGCCACCTCATCGCGAGGGTCAACAAGATCCGCCGGGAAAACAGCGAGCTTCAGTCGAACGCCGGCCTGCGGTTCCACAACACGGACAACGAGGCGATCATCGCCTACTCGAAGTCGGGCCGGGATGGGACAATCCTTACGGTCGTAAACCTGGACCCGCACCACACTCAGAGCGGCTGGGTCGAGCTGCCGCTTGGCGACCTTGGCCTGGACGAGCACGAAGCCTTCATGGTGCATGACCTGCTGGCCGACGGACGCTACACCTGGCACGGGGCCTGGAATTTCGTGCAGCTCGACCCGCACGTGCTGCCGGCGCACGTCTTCAAGGTGCAGAGGCGGCTCCGAAGCGAGCGCGACTTCGACTACTACCGGTAGGTGGGCGAGATGGTAGGGCGGCGCAGCCAGGACTTGCCACTTACGGACGACCCGCTCTGGTACAAAGACGCCGTCATCTACGAGGTACACGTCCGCGCCTTCTACGACTCCAACGACGACGGGATTGGCGACTTCAGGGGGCTGACGGAGAAGCTGGATTACCTGCAGGACCTGGGCGTCACCGCCATCTGGCTGCTTCCCTTCTATCCCTCGCCCTTGCTGGACGACGGCTACGACATCGCTGACTACAACGCGGTCCATCCCGCTTACGGCACCCTGCGCGACGCGCGCGATTTCATACGCCAGGCACACCGGCGCGGCCTCCGTGTGATCACGGAGCTGGTGTGCAACCACACCTCCGACCAGCACCCCTGGTTCCAGCGGGCGAGGCGGGCGCCCCGGGACAGCAACGCCCGCAACTTCTACGTCTGGAGCGACAGCGCCGATCGCTACCGCGAGGCGCGGATCATCTTCAAGGACTTCGAGACTTCGAACTGGACCTGGGACCCGATTGCCGGGCAGTACTACTGGCACCGCTTCTATCGACACCAGCCGGACCTCAACTTCGAGAACCCTCGCGTACACCGGGCCATCCTGGACGCGATGGACGGCTGGCTCGACCTCGGCGTCGACGGCTTGCGGCTCGACGCCGTGCCTTACCTGTATGAGGCCGAAGGCACTAACTGCGAGAACCTGCCCCAGACCTACGAATTCTTGAGAAAGCTCCGGGCGCACGTTGACGGCAAATACGCCAACCGCATGCTCCTGGCCGAGGCCAACCAGTGGCCGGAGGATGCGGTCGCCTACTTCGGCCAGGGCGACATGTGCAACATGGCGTTCCACTTCCCTCTCATGCCGCGCATGTTCATGGCCATCCACATGGAGGATCGCTTCCCGATCATCGACATCCTGCGCCAGACGCCGGCAATACCGGACAACTGCCAGTGGGCCCTTTTCCTGCGGAACCACGACGAGCTGACGCTGGAGATGGTGACGGACGAAGAGCGCGACTACATGTACCGCGTCTATGCCGTCGAGCAGCAGATGCGCATCAACCTCGGTATCCGGCGGCGGCTGGCGCCGCTGCTGGGCAACCACAGGCGGCGCATCGAGCTGATGAACGGGCTCCTTTTCTCTTTGCCTGGCACGCCGGTCATCTACTACGGGGACGAGATCGGCATGGGCGACAACGTGTATCTCGGCGACCGCAACGCCGGCTTCTCGCGCGCCAATCCCCAGAAGCTCTACCTGCCGATCATCATCGACCCCGAGTACCACTACGAGACGGTGAATGTGCAGGCGCAGAGGGACAACCCCCACTCCCTGCTCTGGTGGACGAAGCGTTTGATCGCGCTGCGGAAGCGGTACAAGGCCTTCGGCCGCGGCACGCTCGAGTTCTTGCAGCCGGACAACCGCAAGGTGCTCGCCTTCGTGCGGGCTTACGAGGACGAACGGATCCTCGTAGTCGCGAACCTGTCTCGCTTCGTGCAGGGAGTGGAGCTGGACCTTTCGGCGCACAGGGGCCTGGTCCCGGTAGAGATGTTCGGGCGAGTGGAATTCCCGCCAGTCGGGGACAAGCCGTACTTCATCACCCTGGGGCCTCACAGCTTCTACTGGTTCTCGCTGGAGCAGGTGAGGCAGCGGGCGCCGCAGATACGGGTCGAGCCCGAATTCGTGCCCTCCCTGTCGGCCGCGAACTGGCAGAGTTCGCTGCAGGAGCAGCCGGACCGCGACGTTTCCCTGGCGCTTTCGGACTTCCTCATCAAGCAGCGTTGGTTCGGGGGCAAGGCGCAGGGGATCCGTTCCGTCAGCGTCTGCGAGCGTACACCCCTGAGGGCGGGTGACGCGGATGCGGTGCTTTCGCTGATCGAGGTGCAGTACAGCGACGGCGGCGCGGACATGTACCAGGTGCCCATCGCCGCCGCGTATGGCGACCAGGCGAAGCGGGTGGAGCGGGACTGGCCGGATGCCGTGATTGCCCGGCTGCGGGGCGGAGAGCCCAGCCGTGAGGGTGTGCTCTACGATGGCCTGTTCAATGAAGACGTCGCGGAGGCGCTGTTGGCGCTCATCGCGAACAACCGGCGCCTCAGGGGTGAGCGCGGCGACATCATGGGCAGTCGCACACGCCTCTTTCGCCAGCTCGCGGGGACGGCAGACGTCGGCAGCCTGAAGGCGACCGCGGTCAAGACCGAGCAGTCGAACAGCGCCATCTCCTTCGGCGACAGGCTCTTCTTCAAGCTCTTCAGGCGGGTCGAGCCAGGCGTGAACCCGGACCTCGAGATATCGCGCTACCTCACGGACAGCGGCTTCCCGAACGCGCCCCGCCTTGCCGGCGCGATCGAGTACGTCCAGGGAAGGATCGAGCCTCGGACGCTGGCCGTCCTCTACGAGTTCGTCCCGAACGAGGGCGACGCCTGGAGCTACACGCGCGACACGCTCAAGGACTTCTTCGAGCGGGCCCTGGCGTCGCAGGTAAAGGCGGATGACATCCGCATCACGGCTGGCTCCCTGCTCGACCTCGCGGAGCAGCCGGCCTCGCCGCAGGCCCTGGAGATGGTGGGGCCCTACCTGGAGGCGGCGAGGCTGCTGGGCCAGCGCACCGCCGAGCTGCACACGCTCCTCGCCGCGGCTACGGAGCCATCGCTGGCCCCGGAGACGTTCACGAGCTACAACCAGCGCTCGCTCTACCAGTCGCTTCGCAATCTGACCAGCAACACCATGCGCCTCCTGGCGCGCCGCGTGCGAGAGGACGGCGAGTCCGTGCCGCCGGAGGCCCTCCGAGTCCTCGCCCTCGAGGACCGCATCCTGCAGAGCTTCGGGCGCTTGCTGGAGGTATCGCTCGAAGGACTGCGGATACGCGTCCACGGCGACTTCCACCTCGGCCAGGTGCTGTTCAAAGGCAACGACTTCGTGATCATCGACTTCGAGGGCGAACCGGCTCGGCCGGTAACTGAGCGCCGCCTGCGCCGGACCCCCCTGCGCGATGTCGCCGGCATCCTGCGCTCATTCAACTACGCCGTCCACGATGTACTCATCGAGGAGGAGGCGACGGGCTTGCGTGACCGGGGCGGCTCCCGCCTGGACGTGTGGGCGCGCTTCTGGAGCGCGTCGGTCTCGGCGGCCTACCTGCGCGGCTACCTGCAAGTCGCAAGGCCGGCGGGACTGGTGCCCGCCGACCGGGGCCAGCTCGAAATGCTGCTCGGCGTCTGCCTGCTCGAGAAGGCCGTCTACGAGATCGGTTACGAGCTCAACAACCGGCCGGACTGGGTCGTGATCCCGCTCCGGGGCGTGCTGGAGCTGCTGGGGGCGGAGGGGTGACGCGCCATCAGCCCGCGCGCTCCCCGGACACCCCGGGTCCGGCGGCCGTCCGCTACGACTTCAGCCTCCTCAGCCGGGACGACCTCTACTTGTTCAACGAAGGGAGTCACCTCAGGCTTTACGAGAAGCTCGGTTGCCATCTCATGACCCTCGATGGTGTGCCGGGCGCCTACTTCGCCGTGTGGGCGCCTGACGCCGAGTACGTTTCGGTTATCGGGGCCTTCAACGGCTGGGACAAGGGCGCCCACCCGCTCCTGCCGCGCGAGAGCTCGGGCATCTGGCATGGCTTCGTGCCCGGCGTGAAGAAGGGGGACGCTTACAAGTACCACGTCGTTTCCCGCTATCACGGCTACCGTGCCGACAAGGCAGACCCCTACGCGCTCTACGCCGAGGTGCCGCCGCGCACTGGCTCGATCGCCTGGGACCTCGAGTATGAATGGCAGGATGCGGAATGGATGCGCGCGCGGGCGGCGCGCAACTCCCTCAAGGCGCCTATAGCGGTGTACGAGGTGCACCTCGGGTCGTGGCGCCGGGTGCCGGAGGAGGACAACAGGCCCCTGACGTACCGGGAGCTGGCGCCCTACCTCGCGGATTATGTGAAGTCATTGGGGTTCACCTATGTCGAACTGCTGCCGGTCATGGAGCACCCCTTCTACGGCTCCTGGGGCTACCAGACCACGGGCTATTACGCGCCCACCAGCCGCTACGGCACGCCCCAGGACTTCATGTACCTGGTCGACCACCTGCACCAGAACGGCATCGGCGTAATCCTTGACTGGGTGCCGTCTCACTTCCCCTCAGACGAGCACGGGCTCGGCTACTTCGACGGGACGCACCTGTACGAGCACGCCTACCGCGAGAAGGGATACCACCCGGATTGGGGCAGCCTCATCTTCAACTACGGCCGCAGCGAGGTGCGCAGCTTCCTGCTCTCCAGCGCGATGTTCTGGCTCGACCGCTATCACGCTGACGGCCTCCGGGTCGACGCCGTGGCCTCGATGCTGTACCTCGATTACTCGCGCAAAGAGGGCGAGTGGATGCCGAACGAGTACGGCGGCCGCGAGAACCTCGAAGCCATCTCCTTCCTGCGGCGCCTCAACGAAGAGGTATACCGGCACTATCCGGACGTCCAGATGATCGCCGAAGAGTCGACGGCCTGGCCTATGGTGTCGAAGCCGACGTACGTTGGCGGCCTGGGATTCGGGCTGAAGTGGGACATGGGCTGGATGCACGACACGCTGGAGTACATGAAGAGGGACCCCGTGTTCCGCAAGTACCACCACAACGAGCTGACTTTTCGCAGCATCTACGCTTTCACGGAGAACTTCATCCTGCCGCTCTCGCACGACGAGGTCGTCCACGGCAAAGGGTCTCTCCTGGGCATGATGCCTGGCGACGACTGGCAGAAGTTCGCGAACCTGAGGCTGCTGTTTGCGTACATGTACAGCCAGCCGGGGAAGAAACTGCTGTTCATGGGCGGTGAGTTCGGCCAGCGGCGTGAGTGGGACCACGAGAACAGCCTGGAGTGGTGGGTCCTGCGCTTCCCAGAGCATGCGGGCGTCCAGAAGCTCATCGCCGACCTCAACCGCCTGTATGCCGCCGAGCCGGCGCTCCACGAACTCGACAACGACCCCGCAGGCTTCGAGTGGGTGAACGGCGGCGACTGGGAGCAAAGCGTGCTGAGCTACCTGCGAAAAGGCACGAGCGGAGAGCAGGTCCTGGTCGTCTGCAACTTTACGCCGGTCGTGCGCCACAACTACCGGGTCGGCGTGCCCACAGGCGGCTACTGGCGCGAGGTGCTGAACTCAGACGCCGGGTACTACTGGGGAAGCGGGCAGGGGAACCTTGGCGGCGTCGAGGCGGCGCCGGTCCCGTACCAGGGCCGGCCGTGGTCGCTGGTGCTGACGCTGCCGCCGCTGGCCGCCCTGTTTCTGACGCCGGCTGCGGCGCCCGCCGCGGACGGACCGTGAGCAAGCGCGCCAGGCTGGAGCCGTGGCGGGCGGCCGGCGCGGCGAGCCGGCGATCGACGCTAGTGAGCAGCAGCGCCTCGTCGGTGACCCGGGGAGGCACCAGGCCGCCGCGGGGCCGCCCTGAGGCGCCGGCCAGGGCCGTTGCCCTGGAGCGGCGTCGCAGACTAAATCAGGCGAGGCCAACCGGCGCCGCGAAGGCAGCCCCGGCTACGCCTCTGCAAGCGCTCTCCGGCCGCTTGAGACTCTCTTCCCGCCGCCGCGGGCAACGCTTATGTCAATGTCGCCTGCCGCGGAGGCCGGCTGCGTAGCCTAAGATTGCAGCAGTGATCGACAAGTACGTCTGCATTCACGGCCACTTCTACCAGCCGCCGCGCGAGAACCCCTGGCTGGGCGTGATCGAGGTCCAGGACTCAGCGGCGCCCTACCACGACTGGAACGAACGCATAACGGCCGAGTGCTACCGGCCGAATTCGCGCTCTCGCATCCTCGACCACGAGGGGTGGATCGAGCAGATTGTCAACAACTACTCGCGCATCAGCTTCAACTTCGGGCCGACGCTCCTGAGTTGGTTGGACGAGTGCGCGCCGGACGTATACGAGGCCATTCTTGCGGCCGACAGAGATAGCGCCCTCCGCTTCGGCGGCCACGGGTCGGCGATTGCCCAACCCTACAACCACATGATCATGCCGCTGGCGAACAGCAGGGATAAAAGGACACAGGTCCTCTGGGGAATCGCCGACTTCGAGCGGCGTTTCCGGCGGAGGCCCGAGGGGATGTGGCTGCCCGAGACGGCCGTAGACCTCGAGACGCTCGACATCATGGCTGAACAGGGCATAGCGTTCACCATCCTCGAGCCGAGGCAGGCGCGACGCGTTCGCGCATTCGACCGCCCGGACTGGCGCGACGTCAGCGACGGCAGCATCGACCCGAGGCGTCCGTACCAAGTTTCGTTGCCCTCCGGCCGCACGATAGCCGTCTTCTTCTTCGACGGCCCGGCCGCGCGCGCGGTAGCCTTCGAGGGGCTGCTGGCAAGCGGCGAGAAGTTCGCGGAGCGGCTGGCAGGCCTGTTCGATCCCTCGAGAGGTCCACACCAACTCGCGCACATCGCGACCGACGGCGAGACCTACGGGCACCACCATCGCTTCGGCGACATGGCGCTCGCCTACGTCCTCGACTTCTTCGACAAAAGCCGCGACTACTCGCTCACCAACTACGGCCGCCACCTGGAGATGTTCCCGCCCCAGCACGAGGTCGAGATCATCGAGAACACGTCCTGGAGTTGCGCCCACGGCGTGGAACGCTGGCGCGGCGACTGCGGCGACAGCACGGGGGGCGCTCCGGGCTGGAACCAGCAGTGGCGCGCGCCGCTCCGCCGGGCCCTGGACTGGTTGCGCGACGAACTCGCCCCCATGTATGAGCGGGAGGCCGCCAATCTCCTGAAAGACCCCTGGGCAGCCCGGGACGACTACATCAGCGTGATCGCAGACCGGTCGAGCGCGGCTGTCGAGGAGTTCCTCGCACGCCACGGTACGGGCCCCTTGGACCAGGCGGAACGCATCCGGGCCCTGAAGCTGCTGGAGATGCAGAACCACGCCATGCTCATGTTCACGAGTTGCGGCTGGTTCTTCAACGACATCTCCGGGATCGAGACAATACAGGTCCTCCAATACGCCGGCCGTGCCGTACAGCTGGCCCAGGAGGTCTTCGGGGACCACATGGAGCAAAAGCTGATCTCGATGTTGGCCGAGGCCCGGAGCAACCTCCCCGAGCAGGGCGACGGCGCTCGCGTGTACGAGCGATACGTGACCTCCGCGCGCGTGGACCTGCCGAGAGCGCTCGCGCACTACGCCGTAAGCTCGCTGTTCGACGACTATGGCTATCGCGCGAAGGTCTTCCACTACGTCGTCGAGCGCCAGGACTTCAAGCTGGAGTCGGCCGGCCGCGCGAAGCTCGCCGCTGGGCTGGCGCTGATCACGTCCGAGATCACGCAGGAGAGCATGCTCATGAGCTTCGGCGTGGTGCATCTGGGCGACCAGAACATCACTGGTGGCATGCGTCCCTATGAGAGCGCACGCGAGCACAACGACATGGTGCGCGAGCTGCACCAGACCTTCGGGCGGGGGGAGCTAACGGATGTAGTGCACCTTCTGGACCGGCTCTTTCCGGGCCGGCCTTTCTCCCTCAGGTCGCTGTTCCGGGACGAGCAGAGGAAGATCGTCCGCCAGATCATGCAGCCGGCCCTGGAAGACGCCGAGCGCGTCTACAGGGCCTTCTACGAGGAGCACATCCTCCTCTTCCGGTTCCTCGCCCACATCGACTTCCCCATACCCAATCGCTTCCGCGCCGCGGCGGACTTCGCCCTGCACCTAGAGCTGCGCCGGGAACTTCAGAAGCTGGACCTGGACCAGGAACGGATCGCGCTCATTCTGGAGGAGGCCCGCCTCGTGGCGATCGAGATCGACACGGAGGGCGTGGGCTTCGAGGTGCAGCAGAAAGTCGACAAGCTCGCCGCGGCGTTTGCTGCCAGGCCGGAAGATCCGGCGACGGCGCGTCGCCTCCTCGAGACAATCGAGGTCGCGGACCTGGCGAAGCTGCCCATCGACCTCGGGGAGGCGCAGAACGCCGTGTGGGACGTGACGCGTTCCGAGCCGCCGGCCTACGAACCCGCTTCGGAGGCGGTAGCCCTCGTCCAGAAGCTGGCAAGCCGGCTCAAGGTGAGGTTGCCGGCCCGCCAGGGTTAGCGCGGCGGCACAGGCTGCCCGGCGACTTTGAGGCGCACACGGTAGACGGAGGTCTGCGCCGTCACGAATAGCGTGCGCCAGTCCTCGCCGCCGAAGCCGCAGTTCGCCGGATTCTCCGCCACGGCGATCTGGCCAAGGAGCCGCCCGGAGGGGTCATAGACCCAGACGCCCTGCGGCCGGCTCGACGTCACGTAGAGGTTGCCGCGCTCGTCCAGTTTGATGCCGTCCGGCCTGGCCACCACGCCCTCGTGCTCGGTATGGACGAACACCCGCTCGTTCGCCAGCGGCCCGTCAGGCGTGACGTCGAAGGCGCGGACGTGGGCCCGGTCGGTGTCGGCGACGAACAGCGTGCGGCCGTCCGTAGAGAGGGCTATGCCGTTGGGCCGGACGAAGTCGTCGACGAGCAGCGTCAAGACGCCGGTCGCCGGCGAGAATCGGAAGACGCCGAAGAAGCCAAGCTCGCCCGGTGCGAAGGTGCCGTCTGGCTGACGCAGGCCATACGGCGGGTCCGTGAAGTAGACGTCGCCCAAGGCCGAGACGACGACGTCATTCGGGCTGTTCAGCCGCCGCCCCTCGTAGCGGTCGACGAGGGTCTCGACAGGGCCTCCTGGCTGGCCGTAGCTGACGCGGCGGTTCGTGTGCTCGCAGGTAAGGAGCGCCCCATCCGCGTCGATGGTGTTGCCGTTGGCACCGCCGCTTGGCTCGCGGAGGACGCGGAGGCCCCGGTCCGGCGACCACTCGTACATTCGGTCTGCTGGGATGTCGCTGAAGATGAGGACATCGCGGCGGCTGTCCCAGACCGGACCCTCGGTGAAGACGAAGCCGCCGGCCACCTTCTCCGCCTCAGCTTCGAGGTCGACGATCTCGCGGAATTCAGGCCTGACGGCGACAATTGCCGGCATGAGTCCTCTCCTAAGCGAGCGCTTTGGGCCTCAGCAGGCCGGGCGGCGATGCCGGCCCTCGCCAGCCGCGCTGGCCCCACCGCGCGAGGGCGCGGGACAATGTGTACAGTGCTGAGTATGGGACGGCCACGCTCGTGATCAGACTCGAAGTCTCGTACAGGGGCATCATCGTAATCCTGCTCGCCCTGGCGACGTTCTGGGCGCTGACCGAACTGTGGCCGGTCATACTGCTGGTCCTGACCTCGCTGATCATCATGATTGGGGTCCTGCCCTACGTGGAGGCATTAGTCGCGCGGGGCATCCCCCGCAGCCTGGCAGTCCTGGCGCTGGTGCTTACCTTCCTCGTCATCATGGCGGCGCTTTTCAGCGCGGTCGTTCCCGTGATGATCGACGAGTTCCAGGACCTGCGCAATAACCTGCCGCAGTCGGGCCGGGAGATTGACGAGCTGCTCGGGAGCCTGGGGATCGACACGAACCTCGAGCAGCGGGCACGCGAGGTCAACTGGAACGAACTGATCTCCGGCCGCGCGGCTGTCGACTACGGCCAGCGGGTGCTGAGCGCCACCCTGTCGCTGATAACCGTCGTCGTCATGACGGCATATCTCCTCCTGGAAATGCCGAACCTGGCGCGTTTCCTGTACCAGTTCATCCCGGCCGACAAAGAAGAGGACTACGACAGGCTCTTTCAGGACATGAGCCGGGTGGTGGGCGGCTACCTGCGGGGGCAATTCATAACCTCCCTGACCATCGGCGTCTACACCTTCGTCGTGCTGCGGATCATCGGCATCCCCAACCCGCTGGCATTCGCTGTGGTGGCGGCCTTCGCGGACATAATCCCCATTGTCGGCGCCTTCATCGCGATCATCCCGCCCGTCGCCGCGGCGCTGCAGGAGTCGTCCACGCAGGCGCTGATCGTGCTCGGACTCCTTATGGCCTACCAGCAGTTCGAGGACCGCTTCTTCGTGCCGAGGGTCTACGGGCGGACCCTTAACCTGCCGCCGGTGATCGTCCTCATCGCGGTCCTGGCCGGCGCGGAACTCCTGGGCATCACCGGCGTGCTGCTGGCGCTGCCGTTGACGGCGGCCGGCCGCGTCTGGCTGGACTACGCCCTTCGCCTGAGGGGAGTGTCGCTGAGCCCCGTCGAGCCGGAGGTTGCACCGGCAGCAGAGGGCGAGCAGCCGTTTGCACCGGACACGGAGCCTGAGAAGCCGGCCGAGCCGCCGCGGACATCACTCACCGCGCTGGCCGGGCGGCGCCTGCCGCGCCTTCGCCGTGGCCGTGAGGGCGCACCGGAGGCGCCCCAGACCCCGGCCCAGGGCCAAGCGGAGGGCACCCGATAGGCTCGATCCGGCCACAGCGCCGCCCTGCTGCTCGACGTGGTCCACTCCGCGCCTGGTAGCCGCGGCCTGCCGGACGCCCGGGCCGTGGGAGGAGGTCTTGTGGCAGGGAGAGCTCGCACGCGGCCGGGGGCGCGGGGCGCCAGTCAGGGTCCCTCGGCGGCGGCGTGACGATGCTGTCCCTGGCCAGGCTCCAGGTCAGCTTGATTGGCTATGACTACAGGCTCTGAGAAGCCCGCTAATGGAGCCGGCCCGCTGGATAACGGCGGCCAGGTCCCGGGCCGAGGCCACGCCGAGCCGGATCACCGTCGAGTGCCCTGGGCCGGGCAGGACAAGCCGCGTCGCTGGACAGGCGCGGGCGGCTCTCCTGATGGCGGCGGCCACCTCCGGCGGACACGCCAGCCCGGCAGCCTCACCGGCGTGGGTCACGGCGATTCCTTGCAGCAGCGCCGCGGCATCATCGATGCTCGCGGCGCAGTACAGGCCGTGCAGCCGCCCTGCATGCGGCTCGCCGTGCGCCAACGAGAGCGAGGTGCGGAGGAGATGAAGGGTGACCGCACCCGGGCTGCGGTCCAGCAGGAACACCTCGCGCGGCGATCTGGGAGCGGATTCTAGTTCTCTTTCCATGACCCAAACCTAAGGCCGGCCCATTAGTGCCACATGAACGCCGGTTAACGTTTCCCTAAATGTCAGCGCTGGCGGTCGCAGGACCGCATCCGCGGCTCGCTGCGGGCGCCAGGCGGGCCCGGGCGCGGGCTTTGTCCGGGCGTGGCTGGTCGGTCCGGAGGAGGAGCCGGACGCCACGAGGTTGCCGAGTCCGATTAGACCCCGGCCACTTAGCAGCTAGGACGCATGTCGTCTGGCAGGCCGAACCGCCTCGAGCTCCGTCAGGCATCCGGCACTCCTGCCCCCGGAAGCCCGGCGCGCGCCGGAGGGTCCAACTCCGGTGATCGAGGCTCCTTAGCTCACGATAGTAACCACATACTCCGAGGCCTCGGCGCGGATGACCGGCTCCACTTTGTGCGCCTCGCATAGGCGCAGCATGTGAGACCTGCGCCCGCTCCAACCGCACGATTTGCCAGATGGGCCAACAGACGCCGTCATCCCAAGAAGTCGTAGTGCTGCACCTCTCTCAAAACACGCTCTAGCGGAGCCAATACGGGTACTCTATCGGCGGAAACAACCGCTTCCACGCGCCGACGGTTTCGTTCGTGCTCAAGCCGTGGCACTTCGCCTTGTTGGCGTTCGTCGCTGGTGTTGGCTTGACCGCCCTCGTAGCTGTCGTTCTGACATCTGGCGACGGCAAAACCCTCAGCGGGCGCAGCGCCGGCGACTTCTGAGCCGGCAGCGAGTTTGCAGACCCCTTCGCAACCGGCCCCGCAGCAACAGGCGCCTGTCCAACCGAATCCAGAACCGACGAGCGTGCCGGCTGTCCAGGCCGGGACACCTCCAATTCGGACCTGTGCAGAGATTCGCGCGTCCGGAAGCTACAACAGCGATGCAGAGCGAACATTCTTCTTAACCAACTGCGCTGCAACGCCGCAGGCCGCCGCTCCCTCATCGCCAAACCAGAACCCTGCTCCCGCGGCCCCGTCAGCGCCAGAAGGTTGCTTCGTCACAGCGCCAATATTCGACAACACAATCCTTCCCAACCAGTCGGCCTCAATAGCAGCGCGGTTTACATGCAATGGGTCGCCAGTTGCGGGCGTGCCCATGCTGTTTACGGTCTACTCGGATCTTGGTACGCGATCCTCCTGCTCGGCTTCGACCAGCAGCACTGGATTTGGTAGTTGTTCGGCTGTCATTCCGAGAGCGAACCGCTCCATTCTCATGGAGGTCTGTATTAGCTGGCAAGGAACGGTGTACTGTAACGACGAGGTGTTTACGAGAAATTAGCTGACCCGACTACAAGGGTTCTTCCCGAGGGAGATCTGCAGCCTATGCTGGCATGATGTGGAGTTCGGGCAGGATGGCTCTCCGTCGGGATCAATCGCCACCCCTCGACGCTGGCGCTTTCGCCAGTTTGCAAGCTCGGAAACAGCAGCACCGTCGTGTCGGTGGACGTGTACAGCCTCACGCCCTGGCTGAGAGGGACAGCCACGCCGCCGATGCCGTGGCCGCCCTCTTTGCACCCCCTCAAGGAAGGAATCTCGCAAACGCACGGCTGATTTTGGCTCATGGCCCTGCGCGTTCATGGTAGAAGCCGGCTTCTAGAGCCGGCTTCTGAATCTGCGAATTCTGGTGGAGCTGGGGGGATTCGAACCCCCTACCTTTTGACTGCCAGTCAAACGCTCTCCCAATTGAGCTACAGCCCCAGCGACTACAGCCTAGCATAGCGGCAACGCCGAGTGCAGCGGCGGCGTCCAGGCCCCAGCCCTGGTCGCGAGGACGCACCCCGCGCCGGACGAGAGGTTTCCGCCGGCCCTTGCTGGGCGCGTTTGCCCGGGTGCGGCTATCATCCGGGCGATGTCGACGGAAGAGGCGATCATCGCGGCGGCACGGGTCGCCGGTTCCCTGCTCGTGCTGCGCTGGGCCTTCGTGGGCGGGGTCATCGCCGTGCTGGTTGACCTCTCGGACCTCTTCATGATGAACCTGCTGCAGCTCGGCGGCGTGAGCAACTACCAGGCGTTCGACAAGTGGCTGGACCAGGTCTACATGGCCTGCTTCCTGTTGGTGGCGCTGCGTTGGCCGGGCCCGGCGCGCGAAGTGTCCGTCGCGCTCTACGGCTTCAGGTTGGTCGGTTTCGTGGCGTTCGAGGCGACCCACTCGCGCGAGGTCCTGGTAGCCTTCCCGAACGTCTTCGAGTTCTGGTTCCTGTTCGCCGCCTACCTGGCGCCGCAGGCGGCGCCCCAGGCGGCGCCGGTCGCTGTGCCGGCCGACGTGTCGACGCCGGCGCGCGCCGTGTCCCGTCGCCGACTCCTTGGAAGGAGGTTCCAGTTCACGAACAGGAACCTCGCTCTGGCGCTGTTGGTCCTTCTCGCGCTGAAGGAGGTCCAGGAGGTCGCGATCCACTGGCTGAAAGTCTTCGATAGCTTCACGGCGGTCGAAGCAGTCCAGGCGATCTGGGACTGGGTCACGCCTTTCTGACGCCGGCACTACTTCTCGAGGTCGTAGATCACGTTGGCGGTGACGACGATGTCATTCAGGCCGACCACGATCTCGGGCGACTGCTGGAATGGTGGACCGCCGCCCGTCCGCGGGGCGGAGATTGCGCGGCCACCCGAGAACTCATAGCCAAACTGGGGTATCTGGGTGAACGTGCTCACCTGCCGGACTCCCGCCAGGCGCACACCGAGGGCCGCGGCCTGAGTCTCCGCCTTCTTGCGGGCGTCCTCGAGCGCCCTGATGCGCGCGTCCTGGACCGCTTGCTCTGGCTTCTCGACGGTGAAGCGGATACCGCTGATCAGCACGGTTGGCGCGGCCGCCGAGATCACGCCATCGATGATGCGGTCCACGCGAGACAGATCGCGGATGCGCGCCTGCAGGCTGCTCAGGACGCAGGCCTGGATCGGTCCCGGATCGGCGACCGGCGCCGGAGCGGGCGCGCCAGGGAATGACGGCTGCGGGTTCGGCGAGCTCTGATCACAAGTCCGCCCCCAACCGTAACGCAGCACGAACTGAGAAGTCTGAATGTCCTCGGATGCCACTCCGCTCTCGCGCAGGACGGCCAGGACCTTGGCCAGCGCGTCCGAGGCCTGGGTCCGGGCCGCATCTGCGACCGGCGACTGGGCCTCGATCCCCAGGACCAACAATGCGATGTCCGGCTTGGCCTGCACTAAGCCAACGCCCTGGACCTGAAACCCTTCGGAGTACAAAGGCTGCCTGGCGTCTACGCGCGTACAGCCTGCAATGGTTAGCGCCACCAGCATGGCAAAGCAAATCGACCGCACCGCTTCCCCCTCCGCTAACAGTCTTCGACACAGGCGATAACGCTGGTACAAGCCGCGTGGTTAACGACTTTCCGTCGCCGCGAGCCTGGTGATAGACGATTGATAGGCCCGCGGCAGGCGCCGACGGAGGGCGAGACCCGTGATCGCTACCGGGGCGCCAAACTGCCATACTCCTGCCATAACGGTGTCAGCAATGCTCGCCCTGAATACGACATCCTGACACTATGCTGGCAGCAGTCCTCCCTTACTGTGGCGCAAAACCTCGAGGAGGGGGCGTGATGAGAGTCCAATCGTTCGTACTCAAGCTGACCAGCGAGGACCCGGAGCTGCTGCGGTCGTTCTACGAAGACATCCTCGAGCTGCCGCCGCGAGAGGGCATGGGCGAGGGGGCGTTCGCGCTCGGCGATGCGACACTGATAATCGACTGGCACAGCGAGACTAAAGGCCAGACCAACGAGCCCCACCGCGTCCTGCTCGACTTCTATGTCGAGGACCTGCCTGAGGAGCAGGCCCAGCTGGAGGCACGAGGGGTCGAGTTCATCAGGCGCGAAGGCAAAGAGTGGTGGGGCGGCATCATCTCCACCTTCCTCGACCCGGACGGCAACTACTGCCAGCTGATCGAGTACAGGCCGGACTAAGCCATGCTGGAATCCGAGCTGTACGCACAGATGAAGCTCGCCTTGCTCGAAGACCCGCGACTGCTGGAGCGCGGCAGGGTGCTGGCACACTTCCATGCGGAGGCCGGCGAGCGACCGGGGCGCCTGGCGCGCTTCCTCGGCATGCGGATGGTCGCGCTCGGCACCTGGCTCGAGAAGGCCGGGGCGTCTATGGCCTTCGAGCCGCAATCACAGGAGAGGACCGCATGAGGCAAGACGGCAAGCTGGACTACCTGGAGCTGCCCGCGGCCAACCTGGCCGAGAGCAAGCGCTTCTATTCCGAGGCTTTCGGCTGGACCTTCACCGATTACGGCCCGACCTATGCGTCCTTCGAGCAGGGCCTCGATGGCGGCATCAACGCCGAAGACCCGTCCGGGGCGCCGGTCCCGATCCTCTACGCGCACGACCTCGAGGCGATGGAGGCAAAGGTGACGGCAGCTGGAGGCCAGATCACTCGCCCCATTTTCAGCTTCCCCGGCGGCCGCCGGTTCCACTTCCGGGACCCCGCTGGCACGGAACTGGCGGTGTGGTCGGCCAGTGAGTAAGCCTGGGGCGCCGCCGCGGCTGCACCCCGGCTGGCACCCGGCGCATCCCATGCCGCGGCGCCCGGGCCAGGCGGAGACCGGCCGTCGCCGGGCCGGCCAGCGGGGGTAAGCGAGGAGAGCCGTGCGGCGCGCCGACCGCCTCTTTCAGATCATCCAGCTCCTTCGCCGCCACAAGGTCGCGACTGCCCGCAGCCTGGCCGCAGAGCTGGAGGTCTCGGAACGGACCGTCTACCGCGACATCAGCGACCTGGTGTCCTCGGGTGTGCCGATCGAGGGCGAGGCCGGTGTGGGTTACGTGCTGCGCAGGGGCTTCGACCTGCCGCCGCTGATGTTCACGGAGTCGGAGGTAGAGGCACTCGTCCTCGGGATGCGCGTCGTCGCCAGCTGGGCAGACGCCGACCTGGCGCGTGCGGCCGAGGCGGCGCTGGGAAGGGTGGAGGCGGCATTGCCGGACAGGCTGCGCACCCGGCTGACGGAGTCGCGCCTGTTCGCGCCCGGCTTCCACGTTAGGCCGCAGATGCTGGCGCGAATGGGGGACATTCGTCCGGCGATCGAAGCGCGACGAAAGGTCTGGCTGCACTATCGCGACGTCAACGAAGCGGAGACCGAGCGCGTGACGCGGCCGCTGGGCCTGTTCTTCTGGGGCTACACCTGGTCGCTGACTGCCTGGTGCGAGCTACGCTCCGACTTCCGGAGCTTCCGGCTCGACCGGATCGTGGAGTTCCGGATCCTGGAGGAGGGCTTCCAGGACGAGCCGGGCCGGACGCTTGACGACTACTTCGACGCGCTGGCGGCCGAACACGAGCGCCACCACAACGGGGCGACATAGTCCACAGGCAGGCACGGACGGGCCGCGCGTGGCCGCATTCGGGCAGGCGGCGCTAAGCCGAAGCGCTTTGCATTCGGGCAGGCGGCGCTAAGCCGAAGCGCTTTGCGAACGCGCGAGGATGACCGGCAGGCGTGAGCGCTGCAGGACGAGTTCCGCAGTATTGCCGAGCACGAGGGCGCGGGCGGTGGAGCGGGCGCTCAGGGACATCGCGATAGCGTCGGCGTTCACCTCGACCGCGTGGTCGACGATCGCCACGTCGACGCCGCCGCCGGGGGCGATCGCCCGGGTCGCCGTCTCCACTACCGGGCCAGCGGGCAGCAGCGCCTTGATCCTGTCCAGTTCGGACTGGAGCCTGGCGCGCACCTTTGCCTCGTCCTGGCCGGCCTCCCGAGTAAAGACCTTCAGGAGGTAGACCCTGATCGGCGCACCTTCCAGGAGGCCGGCCATGGAGCGCAAGACCGCCTCCGAAGCTGCTGAGCCGTCCGTCGTCGCGACGATCGAATAAGGAGCTACAGGGGCCAGAGGCTCGAGGTTCGGCCCGCCCACCATGACGGGCACGCGCGCCTTCTGGACTACATCGTGGCTTACGCTGCCGAACAGCGCCACGCGCACCATGCCAGACCCGCGCGACTGCATGGCGATGAGGGCAGCGCCGGTTTCCTCCGCCGCGCGCAGGATCGCCTCGGCGGTCGCCTCGCCGGCCCGTGGCGCGACGGCGAGGGCCCGCGCTTCCAGGCCAAAACGGGCGATTCCGGCCTGAAGCTCCTTTTCCATGCGATCTAGACCCCGGGAGAGCGCGGCCTCCTGGCTTTCGCCCGGCTCCGGTATGACGTCATTCCTGGGGTCCAGCACGCGGCAGAGGATCATCGAGGCGCCACATGCCCGGGCCAGCGCCGAGGCGTGGGGAATGATCAGGTGTGAGCGCGGAGAGCCGTCGGTCGTGACCAGGATCGTCTTGGCCAAATCAGGTCCTCATACACGAAGGCCACGCCGGGCCCCTCGTCCCAATCCGGTGCGCGAGCGATGTAGCCGCGACCCGGCCAGGGGCATCGTAGCATCTGCCGCAGTAGCGGTCAGTTGCCGACAGGCTCAACCCCGTTCTTGTGGCGCCGCGCCAACTGCTGGTAGCCGAGCGGGTTGGTCCGCACCCAGCGTTCGGCCGGCGTGCCGGCGAGGGGGCGCCTCACCTCAGCGGGCACGCCCATCACCAACACGCCTTCGGGGAGCTCGGTGTTAGAGGTAACCACGGCTCCGGCCGCGACCAGAGTGCGCGCACCGACCTTCGCCCCGTCCAGGACGATCGCGCCGTTCGCGATCAGCGCTTCATCCCCGATGGTGGCGCCGTGTACGACGCAGTTGTGGGCGATGGTAGCGCCTCGGCCGATGGTGGTCGGATTCTCCGGCGGCGCATGAACGACGGAACCGTCCTGGATATTGGCGCCGGCCTTGATGAGCACGGGCGAGAAGTCACCCCGGACTACCGCTCCGTACCAGACCGACGCGTTCTCCTCGATCGTGACATCGCCCACGATGCTCGCCGTCGGAGCGATGAAGGCAGTGGGGTCGATCTTCGGGTACTTGCCCTCGAAGGCAAATACGGGCATGACGTGACCTCCTTCGCATCTTCGGCCCAGCGGCCCGCGCGACCGGGACGAACGGGGGACAGGCTGGAAGCCCGGCCAACGTGCAGGGCCGCCGGAGGCCTGCACGGCAGGCAGCCCCCAGGCCCGGGCCGCGACCGGGCCAGGATAAGGACTCCGCGCTCCTGGCAGCCGGGAAGAAGCCTTCCGCGCCTAGGCGCCGGCCCTAGCTTCCTTCCTTATCTCCAGTCCCCTCGGGACGCCGGGCGTCTTGATCGCCTGGATCTGGCGCATGACGTGCTGGAAGCGCTCGCGTTCTGCCGGAGTACGCATGGGCATGCTGAAGCCGATGCGGCTCGCGTACTCGCGGTGGTCGCGGATGAACTCCGGCAGCTTGTCGTACGTTGACGTCTGGGCGAAGGTGCGCAGGATGTCTTCCGTGACCAGGTTGCGCATCTCCTCCCACTTGTTCGGCTTGTCCGAGATCGAAAGGGCATGGAGCTGCATGCCAAAGTCCTTGAGGCCGTGCACCTCGAAGACCTCGTGGTAGCTGCGCGTGCTCCCGTAGAACGAAATCGGCTGCTTCAGCCGCTCGAGCCCCTGCTCGATCTCGGACTCGTTCTCGCCGAAGACGGTGAAGCCACCGCCTGAGAGCTCGATGTCACTCCAGTCACGCCCCGAGCGCTCGAGTCCGATCTTGACGTTCGGCAGGACCACCTCTCGCATGTACTTGTCGGTCATGAAGCCGTGGGGCAGGACGCCGTCGGCGACTTCACCGGCCGTCCGCGCCATCGCGTCACCCACGCAGGCGAGGAACACCTTCGGGCGCGGGTACTGGATCGGGCCAGGGTTGAAGTTCGGCGTCATGAGGGTGAACTGATAGTACTTGCCGACGAAGTTCGGCCGGCTGTTGTTCTGGAAAACGTCCCAGGCCGCCTTGAGGAACTTGATGTACTCGCGCATGCGGTTGGCGGGACCGGGCTGCCACTGCATGCCGAACCGCCGCTCGTTGTGGCCCTTCACCTGGCTGCCCAGGCCGAGGACGAAGCGGCCCTTGCTGAAGGCCTGCAGGTCCCAGGCCTCATAGGCGAGGACAAGGGGGCTGCGCGGGAAGGCGATCGTGACCGAAGTCTGCAGCTCGACGCGCTCGCTGTTCGCGGCCGCGACCGTCATCGTGAGGATGGAGTCATGCGACAGCTCGCCGCAGGACACGAAATCGTAGCCAAGCTCGTCGGCGCGACGTGCCGCTTCCGGTACCTGAGCCAGCCAGCCGCCAACGCCCGTTCCGACTTTCATCGACAGTTCTCCTTGAGTTATTCGTCCTGCGGGGCCGGCTAATAATACGCCTATTCGGGCGTTCGGGCAGCGGGTCCGGCGCCCGCCGTCCGCGATGGCGTCACGTACGGCTGCGGACGGCAGCGGCGGGCGCGTGGCCGGCGGGCGCCGCGGATGCTGCCGCCGCTTCGGGCGGCTCTTCCGCTCCCGACCTGAAGTCGCGGATCTCGGGCACGGCGGCAGCGGCCAGGGCCGCCACCAGGGCGACAACCGCCGCCGAAAGCGCCACTGCCTCCGGCGTGCCGATGGCCGTCGCGAGACTGCCGGTCATGAGGCCGCCCAGGGGCGCCAGGCCCTGCATCGTGACTGTAACGAGGCTCATGACGCGGCCACGCATTTCGGGCGCAGCCCGGAGCTGCAGCATGGTCGTCATCATGGAGCTGAAGAGGATCGACGTCACGCCGACGAGGAAGAGGAGGCCAATCCCGGGAAGGAACTCCCGGTTCAGCGTGAAGACCACGAGCGTGAGGCTGAACATCACCATCCCGGCGAGAAAGAGGACGCCTTTCCGCTGAATGTCGGCGAGGACGGCCAGCGCCGCTGCCGCGGCCAGCGTGCCCGCGCCGGGCGCCGACATCATCAGCCCGAGGCCGAAGCTCCCCTCGTCGAAGACGTCGCGCGCGAAGACGGGGAGGAGCTGCTGATATGAGCGCCCGAAGATGTTGGTTGCCGCGGACAGGAGGATCAGCGCCAGGATCAGGCGGGTCCCCCGGACGTAGCGCAGCCCCGCTACGAGGTCGTCCGTGAGGCCTTTGCCGCTGGGCTCCGCGGAGCGTTCCGGCACGCCGCGCATCAGAAAGAGGGCCGCGATCACGCCGAAATAGCCGAAGGCGTTGGCGTAGAAGGCCCCCGCCAGGCCGACCGCGGCGATCGTGATGCCGGCGAGGGTCGGGCCGAAGAGCGACGCGCCCTGCCAGGCGGAGGAGTACAGGGCGACGGCCTTGGCCAGGTCCTCCCTCCGGACCAGGTCCGGCAAGAGCGCCTGGCGGCTGGGCTGGTCGAAGGAGTTCAGGGCCCCGGCGAGGAAGGCGATGAGCACGATCTGCCAGATCTGGACGGTCTCGGTGTGGACGAGACCGGCAAGGACGAGCGCGTTCAGGAACATTGTGGTCTGAGTGACCTTGAGCAGCTTCAGGCGCGGCATGCGGTCGGCGATGACGCCGCCCATGGGTGGCAGCACGATCATGGGTATGGCCCGCGCCATGCCCACGACGCCCAGGTAGAAGGGCGAGTCTGTGAGGTTATAGACCAGCCAGCCCTGGGCGACGATCTGCATCCAGGCGCCGGAGTTGGAGATGATCTGGCCGAACCAGAGGAGGCTGAAGTTGCGGTTGCGCAGGACGCTGAGGCGCCCTCCGCCGCTGGCTTCGCGCCCAGGCGGTTGGCCGTTCTCACCCATGGACAGCGCCAGTGTAAGGCGGAGAGCGGCGCCAGTGCGAACCTACCGGGCGCTGACTCCATCGCTGCCAGGTCGTTGTGAGGCGTCCGCTGCTGCGCCCCGCTGCAGCAGGCCAGAATCACTCGCGGCTCCCGAGGCCGGGCCGCGGCGCTGTGCTAGCGACGCTGGTTGGCGATCACGGCCTCGACGACGGCGCCGATGGGTCCGCGTTCGTCGTGCAGGACCGCGGTCGAGACGGCGAGACCGTAAGGCTGCGCAGCGCGCAGAGTCTCGAACCCGATCCAGTCGCCGGCAGGGTAGCGGTGGAGGTAGAGGCTGATGTCGGCATTGATGAAGCCGGTCGGCGCCCGCCCTCCCATGTTGGTGAAGGCGTTCGTGAAGTCGGACACGGTGGCGGCGAGGACCAGGGGCGTGTTCTCCTCGCCCTCCACGAGCGGGAGGGGCAGCCGCACCCAGGCCCTGTTCCGGTCGGCCGGGTCGCCGCGATTGAGCCAGCGCACCTCGATTGTCGTATGCAGGCCGGTGCGGCCGAGAGCGGGAGGCGGAGGCGGGCCGCCGGGTGTCTGCGACCAGCCGCTCAGGTTCGATGCCGGCAGGCCATCCGGAGGCGGCAGCGAGGCCGCCGGCGGCTCGATAGCCAGCTCCTCATCGAGGCGTCTCAACAGGAGGGCGGTCGCCTTCGTGACCAGCTCGCCATCGCTCAGGAGGACTGCTTCGACCACATGGATACGGCCACCACGGCGCACGGTGGAGGCATGGGCCTGCAGGGGCGCATTCGGCACCGGCCGAAGGAGGTCGACAGTCAGCCGCGCGACCTGCAGGCCCGGGTCGTCGCTAAATTGCTGCACGGCGCGGGCAAGGAGGCCGGCCGCAGAGCCGCCATGAAGCTGGCTCTCGGACCACGGGCTTCGCGCGGCCTCGGTGGGGACAAAGCGCTCGCCGTCGAGGCGGAAGATGGCGTCGGGCACAGGCGAAGCATATGGCGCGAGCGGGGCAGGGCCAAGTGCAGCGAGGCTAAACGGTTGCACTGCTGGCGCCGCCAAGGGCGAGCTGCCGGCCTGCTGCGAGGCCCTTCCGCCGCCGGACGCAGGCTGACTCAATCGATCGGCGTCGCCGGCCCGATCATGTGCACCTCTTCGCCGCGCGTGATACAGGAGCGCGAGAAGTCGATGAAGTTGGCCTCGTCCTCGGCGAGGACGCGCGCGGCCTCGCGGCGCTCCTCGGGCGTGCCTGTAGCCTTCGCGGGGTCGATCCACCACTCCGCGATCCCGTCGTAGGGCTCCGGCATCTGGCCCCGGATCGGGTCTGCCGGCCGCTCGGCCGGCGGCGGCACTGCGTGGACCTGGATGTAGCGCACCATGCCGATCTTGGGCGCCCACTTGCGCACGAGCGGCCCGTGCACCTCCCGCCAGTACCGCTGGAACTCCTCCAGCGACATGCCGGGCTTTCGCCTCAGGACGTAAGCCGACTTCATCATGGATAGGCCTCCTCCACCTGTTTGTGCTCCGCGACACGCCGCAAATTCCGCGGTCCCACCCTTGCCTTAAGGGCGGTCCAGCCAGACCAGCAGCAGGCCGCCGCTCTGCGGCGCGGGTAAACGTTCTCGCCGCCGGAAATGATCATGTCCTTGACGCGGTCCTGGATGTAGACGTAGCCTTCGGCGTCCATGACGCCCGCATCGCCGGTGTGCATCCAGCCGCCGCGCAATGCGGCGCCGGACTCGTCCGGCAGGTTCCAGTAGCCGCGCATCATCTGTGGCCCCCGGACGATGATCTCGCCGATGCTTCCGGGAGCCAGCGGGCGGTCCTCCTCGTCCACGACGCGGATCTCCGTCCCCATGACGGCGCGGCCGGCAGAGGTTAGCAGATGCGGCCTGCCATTGAGCGCAGCGACGTGATCGTCGGGGCTGAGGACCGTCGCGACGGCCGTGAGTTCGGTCATGCCGTAGGCCTGCATGAAACCGCAGCCAAACGTCTGCATCGCCGCCCGGAGGGTGCTCTCCGCAATCGGTGAGGCGCCGTAGGCGATGGAGCGCAGGCTTCGGTACTCGCGCTGAGCGACATCGGGGACGGCGACGAGGCAGGCCTGGATCATCGCCGGCACCAGAGTGCAAGCGTTGATGTTGTCTTCGCTCAGGGCGCGCACGACTTCGGCGGGGATGAAGTCCTGGTGTATCACGGAGGTGCCGCCGGCGGCGACGGTGTCCAGCAGGCTGATGACGCCGGCCGCGTGGTACAGGGGGACGACGATGAGATAGCGGTCTCCGGGCTGGACCAACACCGAGCTGGTAAGCACCTGCATGACGTTGGCGGTTACCGCGCGGTGGGTGAGCAGCGCCCCCTTGGGATGGCCGGTGGTGCCGCTCGTGTACATCTGGTAGGCGTCTTCGTCCTCCCGGACGTAGCGCTGCGGCGCTTCCGTCGAGGCCCCTGCGAGCCAGCCGCCGTAAGCCTCCCAGCCCGCCGGCGCGCTCTCGGCGAGCGCAACGAAGCGCCTCACGCCGCGAAGGCTGGTGCGAACGCCGTCGATTCCGGACGTGTACTCGGCGCTGGCGATCAGGAGCTTGGCGCCGGCATCGTTGATGATGTACTCCCATTCAGGTGGAGCGAGCCGGTAGTTAAGGGGTACTGGGACGAGGCCGGCCTTCGAGGCGCCGAAGTACATCAGGGCATAATCGAGGCTGTTCCGCGACAGGTAGGCAAAGCGCTCCCCGGGCGCGAGGCCGGACGCAAGGAGAGCGTTGGCGAGGCGGTTGCTCTCCAGGCGCGCCTCGGCATAGCTCATGCGCCGGCCGCCGTAGACGGCGAAGTCGTGTTGTGGCCGGACGCTCGCCTGGTAGTCGAGAAGGTCGTGTAACCGCACGTTCTCTACCTCCCGCTTAGCACTTACTTAGGCGAGCGGAGTCTAGATCGGCGGACACCGCCTTACAACGGGGCCGCGAGACATTAGCGCCAGGCAGGCGCGTGCGAGAGCCGGTCCGCCTCTTCTCTCAAGGCGGCGGCGCGCCCGCCGAGCAGGGGCGCGAGGACGTCCAGGACGGCATGCGCCTCCCGCGGGCCAAAGTCTGGTTGCCAGACCAGGCGTGTGCGGCGCTGCACCAGGTCTTCGAGAGTGCGTGCCTCCTCGCGTACCAGGGCAAAGGCGAGCTGGCCGGCGAGGACGGGAGACGACTCGACGACGCGTCGAGTGTAGCGCTCGTCTGCCGCGATGAAGTCGAATGCTTCGCCTGCGCGGGGGCCGTACACGCCCTGGAGGTAGCGGTACAGGTCGAGGCGGTCGGTCATGACCGGCGTTGCCGGATACGTCTCGCGGAAAAACGGGGCCTTCCTGGTGGGCGAAGGCACGTGCGGGCGCCCGAGGACTCGCAGGAGGCGGTCGACCGCTTCCGCCGCCATGTGGCGATAGGTCGTGTACTTGCCTCCGAGTAGCGTGACGAAGGCAGGCGGTGTGACGAAGACGCGGTGGCGGCGGGAGATCGCGCCAGCGTCCACCCCCGGCTTGTCGGGGGCGATCAGCGGCCGCAGGCCGGCGTAGGCGAAGGAGATTGACTCCTTCGATAGTCCTGAGTGGGGCAGGTATCGGGCGGCAGCCGACAGGAGGTAGTCGACGTCCTCACTAGTGGGCTCGACGGCGTCGGGGTCGCCGTCGAAGGGCGTGTCGGTGGTGCCGACCAGCGAGCGGTCCGCCCACGGGATGACGAAGAAGACGCGGTCGTCGGGGCCGGTCGGCAGGATGAGGGCGTCGTCCAGGGGCAGGCGGGGGACAACGATGTGCGCGCCCCTGGTGGGCCTCAGTTTCCCGCCTTCGAGCCCGGCCAGCCTTGCGACCTCATCGCCCCAGGGGCCGCCGCAGTTGACGACGGCCGCGGCGCTGACGCTGCCCTCATCGCCGTCGCAGCTCCGGTAGCGGACGCGGTAACCGCGATGCTCGCGTTCGATGTCCAGCACCTCGGTGTAGCTCCGGCATTCAGCGCCGGCCCGGGTCGCGGAGAGGGCGTTTTCGAGGCACATGCGGGCGTCGTCCATGCGGTCGTCCCAGTAACGGACGGCGCCGCGCAGCCCCTCACGGCGCAGCCCCGGGTTGGCAGCCAGGGCCCCAGCCGGCGAAAGCCGGCGGCTCCGCTCCACGTTGCGGAAGCCCGCGAGGAGGTCGTACACGGCAATGCCCAGGCGCACCTTCCAGAGTGGGTCGGGGTCGCCGTCGTAGACCGGGTAGAGGAAGCTCTGCGGCCAGACCAGGTGAGGCAGGAGCCGGCCGAGGATGTGGCGCTCCCGCTGGGACTCGAAGACCAGGCCAAACTCGTAGTGCTTGAGATAACGCAGGCCGCCGTGGGCGATCTTCGTCGACCGCGACGACGTCCCGCTGGCATAGTCACCCTTCTCGAAGAGACACACGGAGAGCCCGCGCAGGGCGGCATCGCGCGCGACGCCCGTACCGTTGATGCCACCGCCGATCACTACGGCGTCGAAATGACGGCCGTCGAGCGGAGGCCGCCGCGGCGCGCCAGCGGTCATTCGAGCCCTTCGAAGGGCGGTAGCCTGGTGGCCAGGAGGCCCTCGACCGCCGCAGACCAGCGGCCTCTTTCGCCCCGCCGCGCCGCCGCGCGGGCGGAAGGGGTGAACCGCCGCTCCTCGCGCCGGAGCGCCGCCACCTCCGCCTCGTCTTTCCAGAGGCCCACGGCAATCCCGGCCAGGTAAGCGGCGCCCAGGCCTGTCGATTCCACGGACTCGGGCCGGGACAGGACGGCGCCGCAGAGGTCCGCCTGCAGCTGCATCAAGAAGTCGTTGCCGGCGGCGCCACCGTCGACGCGCAATTCGCGCACCGCCACGCCCGCTTCCTCGGCCATTATGTCGAGGACATCTTGCGCCTGGTAAGCCATGCTCTCCAGGGCCGCCCGCACGATGTGCGCCGGCCGCGTGCCGCGCGTGAGCCCGAAGATCGCCCCGCGCGCGTCCGGGCCCCAGTACGGCGTCCCGAGCCCGACAAAGGCCGGCACGAACACCACGCCGCCGCTATCAGGCACGCTCGTCGCCAGCGCTTCGGCCTCGCCCAGGTCCCGGATCAGGCCCAGGTTGTCTCGACACCACTGCACCGCCGCGCCGGCCACGAAGATCGATCCCTCGAGGGCGTAGACGGGCCGGCCGTCGCCCGAGGCGGTGGGAGTCGAGAGCAGGCCGCCGCTGGAGTCCACCCGGCGCCCCGTGTTCAGGAGGATGAAGCAGCCGGTGCCATAGGTGGCCTTCGCCTGGCCGGCCTGGAAACAGGCCTGGCCGAAGAGGGCCGCCTGCTGGTCCCCCGCCTGTGCCGCGATGGGCACGCCCGCCGCTATCGCTCCGCAGGCGACCGTCTCGCCGCGGACGCCGGCCGAGGGCCTGACCTCCGGCATGGCCGCGCGCGTCAGGGCAAAGGCGTCCAGAAGGGCGTCATCCCAGTCGAATCGGTCGATGTCGAAGGCGAGGGTCCGCGCGGCATTCGTAACGTCCGTCACATGCAGGACGCCGCCGGACAGCCGGTAGGCCAGCCAGGAGTCTATGGTGCCGAAGGCTGCGTCCCCGGCGGAGACCATCCGCGCGACCTCCGGCTGCTCGCGCGCCAGCCAGAGCGTCTTCGTGCCGCTGAAGTAGGGGTCAAGGAGGAGGCCCGTCTTACGCCGCACCTCGGCTTCCAGTCCGGCCGCCTTCAGCTCTTCGCAGATAGCGGCGGAACGGCGGCACTGCCAGACGATGGCGTTGTGCAGCGGCCGGCCCGTCCGCCGGTCCCAGAACAAGAACGTCTCACGCTGGTTCGTTATGCCGATGGCGACGGGGTCCACTCCCGAGCCCCGGAGGGCGTCCGCCGCGGCCGCGAGAGTCGCCTCCCATATCTCCTCGGCGTCGTGCTCGACCCAGCCCGGCTTCGGATAGTGCTGGGGGAACTCGCGGTATCCGCGGGAAAGCACCCGCCCGTCCTCGCCCACCGTGAGGACGGTGACGCCCGTCGTGCCGGCATCGATCGCGAGGACGGCGCCAGGCATCTCCTAGGCCTGAGCCGCGCCCGGCTTGAACGTCAGGGCGGCCGCAGCGTAGACCTTCGCCGCCCGGACGAGGTCGGCTATCTTCACGAACTCGTTCGGGCCGTGCGCGCCGCCGCCGGCCGAGCCGGCGCCAAAGCCGACGGATGGTATGCCGGCGATGTGGTGGGTGGAGATGCCATCGGTGCCGCCGCTCAGGAGCCGCAGGGCCGGCAGCGTCCCGGTCGCGGCCTTGACCGCCGCACGCATGTGCTGGACGAAGGGGTGCGAGGGCGACTCGTAGTAGCCCGCGCTGCCGGCCAGGCTCGGCCGGACCTCGGCTTCGACGCCCTGCACGCCCGCCTCGGCGACGAGCTCCAGCATGCGGGCACGGACCTTCTCGCGGTCGCAGCCGGGCGTGAGGCGGATGTCGAAGGTGGCGGTGGCCTCGTCCGGGATGACGTTGGTCTTGACGCCTCCGTTGATCATGGTCAGGGCCACGCTCGGGTAGAGGAAGAGATTGCGCGCCATCTCGGCGTCCGCGCCTTCCAGGCCGGAGTTGGCGACGAGGTCCTCGCCCGAAGCCTTAGCCACCGGGTACAGCTCCTCCGGCAGCTCCAAACGGAACTCGCCGATGCGGCGGGCGTAGGGGATGACCGCGAGGAGTTTGTCGATGGCGTTGTCGCTGCCCATGGGACGGGAGGCGTGGCCGGCGGTGCCCCTGGCACGGAGCGTGGTGCCCATGCCGCCCTTGCAGCCGATGTCTACGGTCGGCGAGGCGCCCGTCCAGCCATCGCCGATAAGGCAGGCGTCAGCGCGGAAGAGGCCGGCTTCTGCGATCTTGCGAGCGCCGTCGGCGCCGCCGACCTCCTCGTCGCAGGTGAACCAGAACTCTACCGTCGGCCCGAGGCGGTCTCCGAGGCTGTGCAGGAGACCGGCCACTACGATGGCCGCGGCGTCGCCACCCTTCATGTCGGTGGTGCCGCGGCCGTAGACGCGGCCGCCCGTGATCTCGCCGCTGAAGGGGTCGCGCTCCCAGGCGTCGAGTTTGCCCGGCGGGACGACATCTATATGGCCGAGCCAGATGAGCCTTCCCTCTCCCCGGCCCGGGACCGTCGCGCAGAGGCTGGCCTTGCCGGAGACGAACTCGTGCACCCGCGTCTCCAGGCCCTGCCGGCGAAGGACGGCGTCGACCGCCTCGACCAGGGCAGCAGTGTCGCCGGGCGGGTTGACGGTAGGGATGCGCACCAGGCGCGAAGTGAGCTCGGCGAGCTCATCCCCAAGCGAGTCGATCCGCGTGAGCAGGTCTGAAAGGGTCTCGCTGGCAGAGTTCTCGGAAGTCACCGGCGCTACTCCCCTGTGAAGCGCGGCTCGCGCTTCTCGGCGAAGGCGCGCGCGCCCTCTCGGTGGTCGGAGCTCAGGCGGCCGTAGCGCTGGTAGAACGCCTCCTGGTCCAGCACGGCCTGCAAGGTGCCGCTCTCCGCCAGGTTCAGGTTCTCCTTCATGCGCGCCATGGCCGCGGTCGGGCCAGCAGCGAGGCCGGCACAGAAGGCCAGCGCCTCTTCCATGAGGCTGTCGTGCTCGTAGACCCGGTTGGCGATGCCGAGCTCGAGGGCCCTCTGAGCGTCGACGATCTCGGCCGTGAAGAACAGCTCGCGCGCCCGGCCGGAGCCGACAATGCGGGGCAGAAAGAAGCTGGCGCCGAAGTCGCCGCTGAGGCCGACGTTGCGGAAGGCGGTCCCGAAGCGGGCTCGGTCAGAGCAGAGGCGGACGTCGCAGGCAAGGGCGATGCTGAAGCCGGCGCCAGCAGCAACGCCGTTGACGATGGCCACCGTGGGCTTGGCCATGGTGTGCAGAGGTAGCGAAACGGCGTTCTGGAAGCCCCGCAGCTGCGCGGCGGAGCGGTCGACCATGCCCGCCGGCGACCCGGTGGAGCCAGCGCCGCGTGAGGCCATGGCCGCCATGCCCTTCACGTCGCCCCCGGAGCAGAACGCGCGGCCCGCGCCGGTGAGGGCGACGCAGCGGACCGCGCGGTCGCGCGCGCACTCCGCCAGGGCCTCGCCAAGCGCCTCGAACATCGTGTCGGTGAGGGCGTTGAGGCTGTCCGGGCGGTTCAGGGTGATGAGGGCGACGCCGTCGCTTCGCTTTTCGAAGAGCAACTCTTCCATGCGCTCCTCCGCCGGCATCCGGCCGCGAGTAGCTGTCGCCACGGGCGCGGCAGCCGCTGGCCCGAATGCTAATTGCAGCGAGGCACGAGGGGCAAGGAATCCAGGGAGCGTCGGGCGGCGTATTAAGGGATGAGGCGCTGTCAGCCCGGTGCGGGAGCGTGGGGCGAACAGAGCCTGGAGGGAAGAGACGGGGAGCGACTCTTCCCTCTTTTTCTTTGTCCGGGCTCCCCGGCGGGGCCGTGCGCGATCGGGATTCATCGACCGCCGGGAGAGGCCTGGTGGTGCCAGACGGGGCGACCGGGCGCCTGTGGCCGGTCAGCCCCGGCGCTGGAGCTCGTCAGGCAGCTATCGGTTCGCGCGAGGGCTCGCGACGGCGCAGCCGGCGTATGGCGGCGCGCAAGGGCGCCGGCCGCAGGGGCAACTCGAGGGCGTGGTGGCGCAGGCGCAGCGGTGGATGTGCAACGCCTTCCCACTCTCCATTCTCCAGGCGCGTGTAGCGCATGAAGACCACGTCGTGGTTTGCCTGACGGCCCGCGGGCCAGCCGGCGCGTTCCACGGCCGGTACCTTGAAACCGGCGGCAAATCCGGCAGGCAGGGCGCCGCCGCGATAGTGGAAGCGGACCGGCGGGACGCTTTCCGGATCGCTCGCGAGTGTGAAGCCGTCCGGGACGGGAGTCGTCGTAAGCGCGAAGCGGACGCTCGGCGGAAGCAGGTAGAGCGCGGCGTCGCGCAGTCGGGAGCCAACCCCCCGGCTGCGGTCGCCGAAGGCCGTGATCTGGAGCAGGATTGCGGTATCGCCGCGCATCGTCGCGGCCGTGTCCCAGGTACCGCCTCCCGTTATCGCATCGAAAGTCGGGTAGATGGCAAGCAGCCGCTGAGGGTCGCCGCCCGCCTCGACCAGGCCGGTCTGGAGCAGGCCCTCGACCGGGCCGAGCCCCGCCTCCTCGAAGAACCGGATCGTGTAGACGAAGCGCCCGGCGTTGCGCGCCATGCGCCTCATTTCCTCGAGGTCACGGGGCGCGAAGGGCCCCCACTCCGCGAGCAGTTCTTGCTGGATCGATTCGAGGGCGGCGTCGTCGTCCTTGAGGTCATCGAGGGTCGAGACCCGGTAGGGGTGCTCGTCGTCGAGGACGTCGGCGTAGACGCGGCCCTGATGGCGCATGACGTAAACGGTGCCCACGGCCACCGCGGCCGAGCCTGCGCCTACGAGCGCGGCCAGGCGCGGGTAGCCTCGGGCGCGTCGCACGTAGGTGAACGCGTCCCGCGAATGCTCAAGTAGGTGCAGCGCCTGGCCCTTCATCACATATGAATGATAGCCCTATAGGTATCGGCCGTAATGTGACAGCGATAACAGCCGGCATATCCGTCATATTTCTCGCTGCGCCGTTCGGCCGGCAGGCGGGCGCGGCTCAAGACTCGCGCCAGCGCATTCCCCAGATGCCGGCGGCAAGGGCCGTAGCGGTGATCGCGGCGAGCAAGCCCATCTCCGCGTAAAGGACGCCCGCGCCGGAGAGCACGCCATCGATTGCGGTCGCCGCGTGGGTGTAGGGCGAGAGCCTGGCCGGCCACTCCATCCAGTCCGGTAGCCGCGAGAGCGGGTAGTACAGCGGCGAAAACAGGACGACGAGGATGCCGATGGTGTTCGACAGCAGGTTCCCCATCTGGGCGCTCGGCGCCCAGGTACCGATTACAAGCGCCAGTCCCGTAAGCGAGAGAGCGCAGAGCACGAGCAACGGAGCGAGCCAGAGGCTTAACTCGATATCGATGCCGAACATGGGCGCGAACAGCAGGATGATGGCCGATGTGAGCAGCCCGCGCAGTAAGCCGGAGACGATGATCCCGGCCGCGTAAGAGGCTTTGTGCACGGGAGAGGTCACGATCAGCTTCAGATGCTGGTTGAAGCGTTCGTTGACAAGGGTCTGCGACAGCTCATTCACGATCGTCAGGCCCAGGCTGAAGACAAGCGAGCCGGTGATGAGCCTGCTGCCGACATCAACGCCTTCCGGCGAGAGGTTCTGGGCGAAGAAGAGGAAGGAGAGCGGGAAGAGAGTGAAGATCAGGAGATAGATGACCAACTCGCGCCGGATCACGAGAAAGTGGATCCAGGCCACCACCGCCGCATCGCTGATGAGCTTAGGCAACTTCCGCCTCCCCTAGCTCCGTACCGGTCAGCTCCAGGTAGAGGTCCTCCAGGCTCGCCCGCATCAGGGAGTACTCGGCGGCGCCCGCTCGTTCCAGTTGCTCGGCCACCTCCCGCTGGCTCTGGCCATACACCACCTGGCGCTGGCCGCGCTCGTCCTGGTAGACGCCCTTGAAGCGGTTACGGCAGCGCGCGCGCAGCTCGTCGACGCTGCCCAGAGCGAGGATGCGGCCGCTGCCGATCACGGCAACGCTGTCGCTCAATTCCTCGGCCTCGTCCATGTAGTGGGTCGTGATGAGGACGGTCGACCCCTGGTCGCGTATGTCGCGGATCAGGGACCAGACCTCGCGGCGGGAGTGGGGGTCGAGCCCGGTGGTGGGCTCGTCGAGGATGAGCACCTCGGGCTCGGCGACCATGGCCATGCCGACCAGGAGCTTGCGGCGCAGCCCGCCCGATAGATGGCGCGCCTGCTTGCCGTCATGCTGGCGAAGGTCGAGCGCGTCCAGCAGGGCCTCGGCGCGCACGTCTGCCTGGCGGCCGGAGAGACCCCGGAGCCGGCCGAAGAGACGGAGATGCTCGGAGGGGCGCATGTGCATGTATGGGAGGGCCTCCTGCGGCACGACGCCCATCAGCCTCTTGGCGCGCAACGGCTCCCGGAGCACGTCCACCCCCAGGAGCTCGATCTCGCCGCTGGTCGGCTTCAGTTCGGCGGTTATCTGGCGCACCAGCGTGGTCTTGCCGGCGCCGTTCGGCCCCAGGAGCGCGAACACGGCGCCGCGGGGGATCGTCAGCTCGATGCCGTCGTTCGCCAGCGCGCCGTTGCGATAGCGCTTCGTGACGCCGCCCAACACGATCGCTGGTGCGGCCGCTACCGCCGCGCCGGTAGCTTCGGGCAAGGCGACCGCCATCACAGTTCCGTGAGGCGGATGCCGCCGTTGACCGTCCGGAGACGCACCTTGTAGAGGGGCCCACTCTCCCCGCCCGGCGGCGTCTCGCGGACGGGCAGGTCCGAGTGCACGCCGCCGTGGACGGACTGAGCGTCTATCTCGAAGCGGCTGTCCGCCGTCACGGCCATGCGGATGCCGCCGTTCGTAGCCTGAAGCTCGACGTCCCCGTTGACTTTGCCGCTGAATCGGACGGGGCCGTTGGTGCTGGTGGCCTTCACCCCGGCCAGAGGGTCCTGGACCTCGACGGCGCCATTGCGGGTGCTCACGTCGACATCGCCCCCGGGGCGCTCCACGGACACCGCGCCGTTGGTCGTGCTTACCGTCACGCCACCGGCGCAGCGCGTCACCGACGTGCGCCCGTTGTTGTTCTCCACCGTCACGTCCGCGGCCACGTCTTCGAGGGTCACGCGGCCGTTGCGGTTCTCGACGCGGACGGGGCGGCGCGTGCCCCTCACTCGCACCGGCCCGTTGCGGGAAGTAACCTGCACCTCCGTATCCGCCGGCACCCGAATGTCGTAGTCGACCTTCGGGCCGCGGCCGAAGAAGAAGATGCCGAATTCCGGCCGGCGCAACTCCGGGGTAAAGACCTCGACCCTGTCGCCTTCAACCGTGATTGCTTCCTGGAGGCGGCGCAGGAGCTCGTCTGCCTCGGCCTCGGAGGCCGCGTAGATGTCCGCCGTGACCTCGATGGTCACGCCCGGCTCCTCGTGGCTGGCGATGTCCACGCGGCCGTTCCGGTTCTCGACGCGCAGGCGCGCCTGATGGCCAGTATCCACCTGGCGCCGGAAAGAGCGCCGGTATAAGTCCATGCCTTCTACTCCCAGCTCCCAGTCCTGATGCTCGGCGTCCCGGTCCGCGCGCGGGCGGAGGCGGACACGTACGGGAGGAATCCTGCCGATGCCGAAGAAGCCCATGGCTATCGCTCGTCCTGCCAGCCCAGATGTCTGGAGCGCGGGCCGATGTAGATACGCGGCGCGCCGGACCAGCCGAAGACCGAGAGGCCGGTGAACACCGTCAGGGCGATGAACCATCCTTGCTCGGCGGCCACAGCCCCGGTGACCAAGAGGAGGCTGATGATGAAGGCCGCGACCCTAATCGCGAACACCGGCCGCCTCCAGCGCCATCTGCCCGGGTGTAAGGTTCAGGGCCTCGGGGTCGAGGCGCAGGCCGGCGCCCACCAGGGCTGCCGCAAGGCGGCGCCGGAGGCCTGGCGCCTTCGGTCCCGAGGTGTGTTCGCCCAGAAACCGCAGTAGCTCCGCCTCCCGGGGCGTTAGCGGCGAAAGGGCTTCCATCGCCCTGTATTCGATGGACCAGAAGTCGAACATGACAGCTCCTTCCGGGCGCTAGTCGCGCCCCACGAATCCGCGCAGGCCGCGGTTGCGGCGCTCCTCGCGTCTTGATTCGCGCCGCTGGTCCCGGATCTCATCCCGCACCTGCCGGGAGATGGTCCGCGCCAGCTCGCGCACGTACCACGTGTTTACGGACATGCCTCGCAGATTGGCCGCCTGCGCGATCAGCTCCTTGAGCTCGGCCGGCAGGCGGATGGTGACCTTCTCGATGTCGCCCTCGGCGGAAAAGAGGCGCTCCGTCTCAGGACCGGCCTCGGCTTCGCTGGCGCCTTCCACCACCAGGTAGAGCTTCCCGCCCTGGTACTCGAGGCGGACGCTTGCTCCCACGCCGGCCTCGCTCACCGTGGTGGCGACATCCGAAAGGATGTCGAAGATGGCGCGCTCGAGGTGGATCCGCGCCGCCTCCACGTAGCGCTGCATGTCGGCCCGCCGCTCGGGACTATCGATGAGGGCGAGCGGCCGCTCGAGCGCCTGGAAGACGGCGCTGAGGTCTATCTCTCGTTGCTGGCGTTGTGCTTGTGTCATGCCAGCATGGTGCCAGCATCGTTGATGGCATGTCAAGGGCCTGCAAACGAAAATTCTTCAGGATTTCTCGCAGTCGCTCGGGCGGCGCCTACTCCGCCAGCTGCGCCTTCGCGGAGAGGCGAGCCTCGACATAGGGCAGGGCGCTGACCAGCAGCAAGAGGCCGAAGCCGGCCAGCGTCACCCAGTAGGCCGCCGTGTGGCCGGCTGCGACCGTCGCGGAGGCGTTGGGCCAGTCGTTGGCCGCGAAGTACACCGCCAGGAAGCACGCCCACACGGTGACCCGCGAGACGGTGGGGGCACTCCTGCTGAGGGCGACCGCGACGGCGACGAACACCACTACCCAGTCCTGGGGGTGCGAGTGGGGCACGACGAGCAGGGTGCTGAGGATGGCCGCGGCCATACCCAGCTCGAGGTCGCCTTTCAGCAGGGCGTGCGCGAACACGGCCAGCGTCAGGCCCGCTGCCGCCAGCGAAAGGGCCGGCTGCGGCGAGCCCGTGATCGCCCGCATGAAGCCCGACCAGCTGAGGATTGCGCTGCTGTAGGTCTGGTCGGAGAGGTCGCCGCCGCCTCGGTCGAGCGTTATGTCGATGTAGTCGCGGAAGCCGTCGACGCCGACGAGCCCGAAGGGCAGGACGAGGACGACAAGGGCGGCGGCCGCGGACCAGAGGAGCGCCCGCGGATGGCGCCTCGCCGCGACCAGGGGCGGCAGGGCCAGCCACTGGGGCTTCATCCCGCCCAGGACCGCGAGCACCGCTCCTGCCCGCCAGGCGCCCGAGCGCCACAGGAGGTAGCTCCCCGCGAGCACCAGGGCCAGGAGCAGCGACGACTGCGCATGCTGAAACACGAAATACAGGGGTGTGTAGCTGAGCAGCGCCAGTATGAGTAGCGTCCTCTCCAGCTGACGCCAGCGCAGAAGGCTGCCCATGATCACTGCCAGGACGGCCGTCGCGGCAATGTTCAGGCCGAGCACGATCAGGTAGGCGGTGTGGAGGTCCACCAAGGACAGGGGCGCCAGGACGAGCGCGAAGGCCGGCGGATTGTAGAAGCGGCTCCATTTGCCGTCGCCGGCGTAGACGTCGCCGGGCTGCCAGCCCTGCGTCTCGAAGACCCTGGGGATGAAGTAGTCGGGGTCGTACAGTCGCGAGCGCTCTTCCGAGACGATGACGTCTCCCGCCGTGTAGAAGACGGTGATGTCGCCGGCCTCCGGGAACTTCGGCGGCCCCTTCGCCTCGTAGGCGGTCGAGATGATCTCCTCGTATGTCTGCATGAGGTCCAGGGCCTTGTAAGCCATGTAAACGGCCAGCAGCACCGCGGCCGCCAGGAGCACGACGCGGCCCGCGGCAGCGAGCAGCTCACGGCTGCCAGCCAGACCAGAGCGGGCGGCTTCCGGGACAGCTTCCCTTGGACCCTGCCTCGAGCCTAAGCGAGCCAATGGCCCTCCTCAGGGCGACCGTGATTGACGGCGCCCTCGCTTCAGACTCTAGGGAAGGCGCCTGGTCGCGGCAATTCCGCGGCCTTGCGGGCCTCGGGTGGCGCCCCGCCGTCACCGTCGAAGGCGGGGCCGGCCTGCCGGCGCGAGAGGACGACGAGCGCCGCGAGGACGGCCGCGAGCAGCGATAGCGCCGCCAGGCGAATGGGCGGCACGAGGGAGAGATGGCCGCCCAACCACGGCGGCAGCGGGTAAAGGTCGACCACGTCCTCTACGACGATCCCCGGCACCCACTCCGGGTGATAGAAGACGGAGTTCACGTCGAAGAGGTAGTGGTCGCCCGGGTAGTTGAGGGCGATGTAGCAGGCTACCAGGACGGCGGCCGCGCCAGCGCGCAGGCTTCGAGGTCCGGGCAGGACTTTCTCCGGCGCCAGGAAGGCGGCGAGAAAGAGCGGCAGCAGCCAGACGACGTAGAACTCCCAGGTCACGCTGCTGGCGAGCAGGGAGACGGCGACCACCAGGTAGTACTCGAGGACGTAGGTCTGCGCCCCCGGCGCGCTCTGCTCCCGGGGCCGCCGTTGCCGGCCGGCAACGGCGGCGGTCAAGCCGAGGAGCGCGAGCATGGTCACGGCGCCGAGCAGGCGCGCGCCGCTACGTGAAGGCACCTCCTCCAGGGTCAGGAGCGGGCCGAGCGCGCCGCCAAAGTCATCGCCGGCGAAGAGTCGGTTGTAGACCCCGCTGATGGAGATGTTTGCGTAATGGGTGCTGCCCTTCATCAGCGCAGGTACCGTCTCGGTGATGTAGGTCCAGTACGTGTCGACGCCGGCGAGAGGGAGGCTCACGAGGAACAGCGCGGCCCCGATCGCCAGTCCCCAGACGGCGAACCTGTACTCGCGCTTCCACAGGAAGTAGGCGAGGAGCAGGACGGGTATGAGCTTGATCGCCGTCCCCAGGGCGATCGCCCCGCCGGCGACCGCGGGCCGGCCGCGGCTGTAACCCCAGAGGCCAAGGGCCAGCAGGAAGGCGATCGAGGCGTCGACCTGGCCGAGGGCGAAGGAACCGTAGACCTGGCTGTAAAAGGCGACGATGACGGCGGCGCCCGCGATGGCCCAGCGCATCGGGACCGTGGGGCGCACGGTCACCAGGGTCAGGGCGGCCGCCCCGAGGAGGAGGGTGTTGTTCGCAAGGAGGTAGAGGCGCGTCGCTTCGCGCCAGTCGAGCACGGTGATCGGCAGGAGGAGCAGCGCCGATACGGGCGGCTGTATGTAAGAGGTGAAGAGGGTCTGGTAGATGAAGGGCTCCGGGCCTCCCAGGTCCGGCGGCGACTTCAGCTCGCGCGCGCGCTCCAGGAGGGCCTCTTCGCCGTAGGGGTTCTGGCCCTCGCGCATGGTGTGCGCGGCCGTGAAGTTGATCGAGAGGTCGACGTGCAGGGCGCTGACGCTGCTGAAGAAGGCGCCGTTCATGTAAATGAAGGCCGCCGCGAGGGTGATAGCGGCTGGCGCAAGCCAGTCGAGTCGCAGGAGGCCGGAGACAGCGCGCAGGGAGGCGGCGGTGGCGCTCATCCGGGGAAAGTCACCATTGCACCCAGAAGTGTACAGCCGCGGACACGCGGGACTGGCCTCGCGTCAGCGCCGCGGCAGGGGCGGCACGGGGATGACGCAGGGCGGGTCGAACGGCTCCGCGCCGCCGCCCGCGAGCGCCTTGACGAGCTCGACGCTGTCATCGCTGGGGCCGTTCCTGAAGACGTACATGTCCGCCGCGAGGGCGAGTTCGAAGCGTTTCTTGTTGCGGGCGAGCTGGAGCTCGACCTGGTCGTCTGCGGGCGGGCGCGGCCGCGGCAGGGGCGTGACCTCGGCGTTGAGGTCGACGCTGAAGCCGCAGACCCGGGTGGTGCCGCGGAACTGCCAGATGGCCGGCCGGCGCCAGCCGCCATAGGGCCGGAAGCTGTCCGCCGATGGCGGCGCCTCGATGGAGCCGGTGTATTCGGCGTGCCAGAGGGGCAGGTGGCCGAAGGCCGTGGAGTCGCCGGTGGCGGGAGGCCACCACCAGCGGCCGGTGTAGATCCCCAGGGGCGTCTCGCCGCCAGCGCGGGCCGCGGCCTCGATGCGGGCGACCACCTCGGCCGGGGAGAGGCCGGCAGCGGCGTCCTCGCAGTCCAGCCAGACGCGGGAGACGGGCAGGTCGTCGAGGGCCTCGAGGGCGCGGCCGACCTCGGCGGCGGTGTCCCGCGACCAGTAGAGGTAGACGTAGGCCTGCACCTCGAAGCCGGCCTCGACCGCCGCAGCGACCTGCTGCCGCGTGATCGAGGCGGCCTGCGTGCCCGCGATGAGGAAGTCGAAGCCGGCGGCGCGGAGGCAGCGCGCGGACTCTGCGGTCAGGGGCCCGCTGTAATTGCTGCAATCGACGCCAAGCCTCATCCGTCCCTCCCCCGGCTGCTCTTGTCTCGTTCGGCAAGGAGTACCCGCGGGCCCGCCCTCTGGAGACGCCCTCAGGCGGCTCCAGGGCAGCGCGCGCATTCGACGGGAGGAGCCTAAGGAGAGAAGGCGACATCTCCTAGCGGCTCGTGTCAGCCCCGGCGGCCGTTGGAGATGTCGCCAGGCGTTCCTTGGGGTCGGCTCTAGTCCGTCACGGCTGAGCTTCGGCCGGGTCGTTGACGGACGCGTACGCCCGCTAGGCATCGAATCTAGAATAGAAGCACGCCGACGCCGCTTAACGGTAGGGCACCATCGATAATCTCAACCGCTGAGTCGGTCGGTGCCGCCTCTCGAACTCGATGGCCAATGGATGCCGCCCATCGGGAGCTCGTGGTCGTCGACATTACCTGCCACATGAGTTCAGATCCAGCAGCCAAAGTCGTTGTCCCCTCCCCAATAGTTGTCCCCCTGTCGCCGGCGGCTTTTCATCGCTGGGCCACTCAGTTCCTGGAAGCAGCCCGCGTGCTTCCGCCGACGCCCGACTTCTCGCCAGTGCCGCTCCTCCTCCTGAGTCGCGCAATAGAGTTGGAACTCAAAGCACGTCACCTAATCACTAAGAATCAAAATGCAGTAAAGAAGGAGTTCGGGCACGACCTCGTCAAGTCCTACAACGCCCTTCCACGTGAACAGCAGATCTTACGGACTGAGGAAATGGATGTTCTTACCAAGTGCAGCAAGTCGTACAACGTGCCAAATAAGTACTTCGACTTCTGGAGCCCCGCCGCGGCCTTGAGAGGCTTCTCCATGTTTCCGAATCAAGCTGAGCTCCTTCGCATTACCGAAAAGTTAGTCGCATTCGGCTCTTCCATGCCCGACCTTTCGGTTTGAGATCCGACCCGACGACGAACACGCAGGAATGTCAATGACAGGCTGTGGGCGGCACGTGGTACGCTGTCACTGGCGTCAAACTCGCTGACGACCTGTAGCGCGACGTCGAGAGCGAATCTAGAATATAGACGCGCCGACGTGGCTCAGTGGTAGAGCAGCCGATTCGTAATCGGCAGGTCGTGAGTTCGAATCTCACCGTCGGCTCCATCATGCACGGCCGGGCCCCGCCTCGCGGGGCCCCTTCCATTTCCGCGGCCAGTTGCGGGCGGATGAGGCCTGTTTGGCTGATGGGGCGCAGCGGGCGCGGCGGCGCTACGCCCCGAATCCCACGGTGGGGTTATGGCGCGCTGACGGGCCTGCGCGGCAGGCGTGGTGTCGCGGGCGCAGCGGTGCTGCGCCCCTACGCACCCGGTGGGGTTATGCCGCGCAGACGGGGCCTAAGCGGCAGGCGAGGTGTCGCGGGCGCAGCCGTGCTGCGCCCCTACGCCCCTGGTGGGTTATGGCGCGCTCGGAGCCAGCCGCGCGGACGCGGGGCGCGGGGTCAGCGGGCGGTCCAGCCCCCGTCGACGACGAGCGCGCAGCCGGTGACGAAGGACGCCTCGTCCGAGGCGAGGAAGAGGAAGGCGTTCGCGATCTCCTCCGGCCTGCCGGCGCGCCCTAAAGGCGTCTGGGACTCGATGCGGCGGCGCCCGGCCTCGTTCTCCATGATGCCGCGCGTCATCTCCGTCTCGATCCAGCCGGGGCAGACGCAGTTGACGCGCACCCCCCGCGGCCCCAGCAGCAGCGCGAACTCGCGCGTGAGGCCGATGACGCCGTGCTTGGCCGCGACGTACGGCCCCGTGCCCCCCAACCCCACGAGGCCGGCGATCGAGGCCGTGTTCACGATGGCGCCGCCTCCGGCCGCTGCCATGGCCTCGCCGGCGATGCGGCAACCGTAGTACACGCCGCTGAGGTTCACCGCGATCGTGCGGTCCCAGTCGAAGCCGCCGCCGACGCCGGCGTTGTTCACCATGATGTCGAGGCGGCCGAAGGCCTCGACAGCCTCCCTTACGGTCGCCGCGACCTCGCCTTCATCCGACACGTCGAGCAGCCGGTAAGTGGCCTGGCCGCCGCCTTTGCCGATCGCCTCGGCGACCTCGGCGGCATTGCCAACGTCGATGTCGGCGACCAGCACGCGACAGCCCTCGCGGGCGAAGGCCTCGCAGATCGCGCGGCCGATGCCGCGGCCGCCTCCCGTGACGATCGCTGACTTGCCGGACAGTCGCATTCCTTTCCCCCTTCTCCCAGGACGCGTCCGCGGGATCATAGCGCAAGCCCTACGCCCGGCCTCCTCGCGCCGGCAGGGAGCGCGCGGCTTCGTCCTTGTAGCGGTAGGACGGCGGCCTTAACCTTCGTGTACCGGAGGAGGGGCCGAGTGGTACTGGACGGATTGCGCTGCGAGCTCTGCGGTCAGATGAACCCGCCCGACGCGCGGTTCTGCAATTCCTGCGGCTCCAGCCTCGAGGCGAAGTGCCCGGACTGCGGGCGCCTGAACCCGCCCGGCAGCGCCTTCTGCAACAACTGCGGCCGCCGCCTGCGGCCCGCGCCCGCGCAGGCCGCGATCGAGACGCCGCGGCACCTGGCCGAGCGCATCCTCCGCGACCGCGCCGGCCTCGAGGGCGAGCGGCGCAACGTGACCGTCCTCTTCATCGACGCCGCTGACTCCACGGCCACGGGCTCCCGGGTGGACATGGAGGTGCTGCACGCTGTCGTGCGCGAGTGCACGCAACGCATGGCCGACGCCGTGCACCGCTATGAGGGCACCGTGACGCAGTTCCGCGGGGACGGCATCATGGCCATCTTCGGCGCGCCCATCGCGCACGAGGACAGCGCCCGGCGCGCCGTAGCCGCGGCCCTGGCGATGCGCGACTCGCTGGTGGCATTCAGCACCGAGCTGCAGGCCGCCGGCAGGCCCCACTTCCGCTACCGCATCGGCCTGAACTCGGGGCCCGTGGTCGTGGGCCGGATCGGCGACGACCTTTCGATGGACTACACGGCCATCGGCGACACGGTGAACCTGGCGGCGCGCATGGAGGCCGCGGCCCGGAACGACTCCATCTACATCACGGACGCGGTGTACCGGCAGGTGCGCGAGTACTTCGAGTTCAGGCCCCTGGGCCAGCTCGAAGTGAAAGGCAAGGCCGAACCGGTCGAGGCCTACGAGGTGCTGCGGGCGCTGCCCGTGCGCGACCGCCTGGAAGCGATCGCGGCGCGCGGGCTGAGCCCCTTCGTCGGGCGTGAGCGGGAGCTTGCGGCGCTGCGCGGCTACTTCGAACAGGCGCGCCGCGGGCAAGGCCACGTGGTCTTCATCTCGGGCGAGGCGGGCATGGGCAAGTCGCGCCTTCTACTCGAGTTCCGCCGCTCGCTGGGCGAAGACGGCGCTACCTGGGTGGAGGCGCACTGTAACGCCTACGCCCGCAACACGCCCTACGTCGCGATCACGGAGGTGCTGAAGAGCGCGTTCGCCCTGGACGAGGCCGACACCGAGGACGTGGTGGTAGGGCGCGTCCAGGCCGCGGTGGCCGAGTGGGACGAGGCGGCGCAGCCCACGGCCGCCTATCTGCGCTTCCTCCTGAACGTCGACCCGGGCGACGCGGCGCTGGCGTCGATGGACGCCGGGGCGCGCCGCGCCGGAGTGCTGGACAGCCTGCGGGCCCTCCTCCTGCAGCTGTCGCGGCGGCGTCCCGTCGTGCTGGTCGTGGAGGACTTGCACTGGATCGACGCCCAGTCACAGGACGCGCTCGCCGGACTGATCGACGTCAGCGCTTCGGCGCCGGTGCTGATGCTCCTCACCTTCCGGCCGGGCTACAGCCAGCCCTTCGGCGACCGCAGCTACTTCAGCCGGATCGCCCTGAGCAACCTCGGCGCGGAGGAATCGGCGCTCATCTCGGAGTCGTTGATCGAGGGCGCCGCATTGCCGGAGGAGGTCCGGCGGCTGATCTTCAGCAAGGCGGAGGGCAACCCCTTCTACGTCGAAGAGGTCACGAAGTCGCTGGTCGAATCGGGCGCGCTCAGGCGGAGCAACGGCACGCTGGCGCCAGCCCGGCCCCTGAGCCAGATCCAGATCCCGGACACCATTCAGGGCGTCATCCTCAGCCGCATCGACCGCCTCGACCGCCGCGCGCGGGAGGCGATCCAGCTTGCCTCGGTAATCGGGCGCGAGTTCACGGTGCGGCTGCTGCAGCGCATCTCGGACGTCGAAGCACAGCTCGAGGGGCTGCTCGGGGAGCTCAAGGGCCTGGAGCTGATCTACGAGAAGGCCTTCTTCCCCGAGCTCTCCTACATGTTCAAGCACGCCCTCACGCACGACGTCGCCTATTCGACCCTCCTCGTGGAGCGGCGGCGCGCGCTGCACAGGGTCGTCGCGCAGGCGATCGAGGACCTCTACTCGGAGCGCCTGGCCGAGCACTACGAGATGCTTGCGCACCACTTCTACGAGGCGCAGGACTGGGACAAGGCGCTCGACTACCTGACGAAGGCCGCCCGCAAGGCGCTCGACACCTATGCCCACGCGGAGGCGACATCCTTCCTCGAACGCGCGATGGAGGCGGTCGAGCGCGCATCGACGCCGGAGCGGGACCAGGTGCGCGCTGACCTGCAGGCCTACCGGGGCCGGGCGCTGATCCAGGCCGCGGCGTGGCCCCGCGCGCGACCCGACCTCGAGTCGGCGCTGGCGGCACTCTCGCCCGAGCGCCTGGAGCGCAGACTCGAAGTCCTCGGGGACCTGGCGATGGCCTGCTGGTGGAGCCGCGACACTCCCGCGATGCGCCGCTACGCCGGCGACCTGCGCGCGCTGGCGAGCGAGATGGGCCGCGAAGACCTGGTCACCGTCGCGGACGCCTGGCTCGCGGCCGCGCTCAGCGCCGAGGGTGACCCGCTGCGCAGCCTCAGTGAACTGACGGCAATCGCGGAGCGGGCGCGGAAACTGCGGGTCACGATGCCGCCCGGCCCGGGGTCATTCGTCCCGCTGTGGAACTACTGGACGGGGCGTCTGGACGAGGCGGTGCGCGTGGGGCGCGAGGCGGTCGAGCGCGCGCGGCGGGAGAATCATGTCCTCATGCTCATGGAGGCCTTGCCTCACTTCGCGGTGTCGCTGGCGGCGCACGGCGACTACGCCGAGGCCCTGGAGGTGTACCGGGAGGCGCGCCAGGTAGGCGAGCGCTACGGGGCCAAGGCGCCGCTCTCGCGCGCGATCGCCATGGAGGCGGGCATGCACCTGGACCTCCTCGACTTCGAGGGCGCCGCGACGCTCCAGCAGGAGGCGCGCGAGGTCGCGGCCGCGGCAGGCTTCCCGCCGGCGGCTGTCAGCGCCGGGATCGACCTGCTCCTGAACCTTGCGCGCCAGGGCCGGCCCGCGGAAGCGGAGGCGATCGAGCCGGAGATCGCGGCCGCGGTTGAGCGAGAGGCCGGTTGGCACGGCTGGCTCTGGCGTCTGCGGCTCGCCCAGGCGCGGGCCGAGTTGGCGCTGGTCCGCGGCGACTGGCAGCAAGCGGTCCGGCAGGCGGACGAAGCCATCGAGCGTAGCCTGGCGACCGGGCGCGTGAAGTATCAGGTGGCGGCGCTGGGCGTGCGCGGCGCCGCTCGTTCGGCGCTGGGCAACCGCGAAGACGCCGTAACCGACCTCCGGCGGGCCATAGACCTGGCCCGCGGGACGCGCGACCCGGCCATGCTTCTGCGCGCCATGCTTGCGCTCCTGGTTGTCCAGCAGGACGAGGCGGCCCTGACCGAGGCGCGAGAGGTGGCGGACCGCATTGCCGCGGCGCTCCCGGGCGGCCTGCAGGGGCGGTTCATCGCGGCAGCGCCCCTGCGCCTGATCCGCCGGTCTACATGAGCTCAGGCTCGAAGCGGCCGATGCCCGCCATCCCGGACAGGGCGCCAGCGCGCAGCTCGACGGCCTGGAAGGCGTCCGGCGCGGCGAGCTCGCCGGCGTAGCGAATGCCGAAGGCGCTCGCGGGACGGAACCCGAAACGGCCGTAGTACGCCGGGTTGCCCAGGAGGAACACAGCTCCATAGCCGAGCGCCCGGCAGCGCTCGAGGCCTTCCCGCGCGAGCGCCGACCCGATGCCGCGGCCCTGCCAGGCGGGGAGCACGGCCAGCGGCGCCAGCGCCGCCTCGGCACGCATCTCCCCGCCAGCCTCGATGGTGAAAGGGCTGAACATCACGTGGCCCACGACCTCGTCGCCGATGACGGCGACGAGCGAGAGGAAGGACTTGCCGTGGTCCCGCAGCGCGTCGACGATGCTCGCCTCGTCCGGCCTCCCGAACGCGAGCTCGTTGACGTTCCGGATGGCGCCAGCATCGGCGTCCGTTTCTTCGCGGATGGTGACAGGTGCCGAGACCACGCCGCCACGGTAACGGCGCCCGCCCTCTCGCTCCAGGCCTTCGCGGAGAAAGCGGAACTGGCGTAAGGCCACCGACCGGCACCCCGGCGGGACCGGTTCAGGCCGGAAAGGACTAAAGGCCCGCGACATGGCCCGGATGTAGTCCTCATCTCATCCCCTCCGCCTCTGCTAGAATCGGGCAACTCGGCTGAAAAGCCAGGGAGGTGCCATGACCGAGGCTTCGCGAGACGGCGCTATGCCGCCGGCAGCGCCACAGGCCCTCGACGGCCTGCGCGTGCTCGACCTGACGCAGTACATCGCCGGGCCCTTCTGTACCAAGCTCATGGCAGACTTCGGCGCCGAAGTGATCAAGGTCGAACCTCCCGGCATCGGCGATGTCAGCCGCGGCTACGGCCCTTTCAGGGGTGACCTGCCGGACCGTGAGGCGAGCGGCCTTTACCTGTACTGCAACACGAACAAGAAGAGCATCACGCTCGACATCGAGACCGAGGCCGGCCTGGAGATAGCCCGCCGCCTCGCCTCACAGGTCGACGTCGTCGTCGAGAGCTACCCGCCCGGGCGCATGGCCGAACTCGGGCTGGGGTACGAGCACCTTTCCCTCCTTAACCCGAAGCTCGTCCTCCTCTCGATTTCGATGTTCGGGCAGGACGGCCCCTGGCGCGACTGGAAAGCGGACGAGGTCAACCTGCACGCCATCAGCGGCCTGATGTCGATTACGGGCGAGCCGGACCGGGAGCCATTGAAGAACGGCGGCCACCAGGCGCTGTACAACACCGGCATCAATGCCTTCACCGCCGTCACTATGGCGGTCTACGCCCAGCAGACCATGGGCGTGGGCCAGCACGTCGATGTCTCCGCCTACGAAACCATGTCGTTCCTCCTCGAGCCGCCCCGGGTGTTGCAGGCCTCTCAGCAGGGCACCTTCACCGAGCGCGTGGGTAATCGCACCACGCTTCTGCCCGCGGCCGATGGTCACGTGAACGTGATCCGCGGCGGCTCCGGCGTCTTCGTCGAGGTGCTGGCTAAGGTGACGGGAAACGACTCCTTCCTGGTCCCCCACCTGCGCAACGCGCCCCTAGTCGGGCCTGGCGCCGCTGAGGCGAACGAGGAGATCGAAGCATTGCTCATGCCCTGGACCATCGAGCATGGCAAGGAGGAGTTCTACCACGCCGGCCAGGCGGGAGGTCAGAACTTCGGCTACGTCGCTTCGCCGGCGGACATGCTGAACTCGCCCCAACTCCGTGCCCGCGGCTACTACGTCGAAGTTGACCACCCCGTTGCCGGCCGGCTCACCTACCCGGGAGCTCCGTTCAAGATGAGCGAAACGCCCTGGCGCGCCGGCCGCGCCCCGCTCCTGGGCGAACACAATGAAGAGGTCTACTGCGGGCTGCTGGGGTACTCCCGCGCAGAGCTTGTCGACCTCAGCCGCGCCGGCGTCATCTAGGAGGAGACATGGCTGGTCTGCTCGAAGGCATCCGCGTGATCGACCTCAGCACGATCTGGGCCGCCCCTCTAGGCACCCGCTGGCTGGCCGACATGGGCGCCGAGGTCATCAAGGTCCAGGAAGTGCCCAGGCTGACGCCCGCGATAATCCAGCGCCTCCGACGCCTGCAGGAGCAGCGGCAGCAGGAGACCGCGGCGGCAGCTGCCGGCGGCGGCGCCGCCACGGCCGCGCCGCCCCGTCCCGCCGGCCTCAACCCGAACCAGAATCCCGTGATGGCCGAGAAAGGCCTCACCGGATATGTGCTCCAGGCCGAGGGCAACAAGAAAGCCGTCAGCCTCGACTTCGAGAAGCCCCGCGGCCGCGAGCTGCTCGTCCGCCTCATCGAGATGTCCGACATCGTCGTCGACAACCATCGCCCCATCGTCCTCGAGCGCATCGGTCTCGACTTCGAGGGCCTGACGCGCATCAAGCCCGGCATCATCCTCCTAAAGGTCGCCGCCATGGGGCAGACCGGGCCGGAGCGCAACTATTCCGGCTTCGGCGCGACCATCGACGGCCTTGGCGGCCTCGCTTTCCATACCGGCTACCACGACGTGCCCGACCAGCCCGTGCGCAGCGGGATCAACTACGCGGACCCCATCGCCGGCATGTACGTCGGCAGCGCCCTCATGATGGCGCTCCTCCACCGCCGGCGTACCGGCCGCGGCCAGGAGATCGACGTCAGCCTCCGCGAGACGCTGCCCATCGCCGAGATGTTCATGGAGTACTCCATGAACGGCCGCTTCTTCCCCCGCATCGGCAACCGCGAGATGGGGCGCGCGCCCCACGGGGTCTACCGCTGCCAGGGCGCCGACCGCTGGATCGCCATCGCCGTCAACTCCGACGCCGAGTGGCGGTCCCTCTGCGCCGCAATGGGCGATCCGGAGTGGGCGCACGCGCCCGAATTCGCCGACATGCACAGCCGCTGGCGCAACCACGACGCCCTCGACGCGCGCCTGAACGCCTGGACCTCTACCCAGGACGACCTTGCCCTCGCCGAGCGCCTGCAGGCGGCCGGCGTCGCGGCCACGCCGGTGCTAACGCCGCCTGAAGCCGTGCGTTCTCCCCACCACCAGGCTCGCGGCTGGTGGCACATCATGCACCAGGAGCACATGGGGGCCTACCACTACTACGGCCCCGGCTGGCGCCTGTCCGCCACCCCCGCCCGGATCCACTCGCCGCCGCCCTACCACGCCCAGCACAACCGCGAGGTCCTGCAGGGCATGCTCGGACTGAGCGACGCCGAGTACGACCAGTTGCTCGCTGACCAGATCACCAGCGAGTCCGCCCTGCCGGTGCTGCCGCCGGGCGACAACCCCTGAGGGCCGGGCAACCCGACTTCCCTGACCTGGGACTCAACCCGCGGGCCGAAGGTCGCCGCGCAGGTAGTGCCAGGCGCGGTACAGGCCGGCAAGGCTGAAGCCATCGAAGATCGCCGACTCCTGCGCCTGTGCCAGCGCTTCCCCCAGGGGCATGCGCCGCACCTCGAGCTGCTCGGTCTCATCGGGCGCCGCCCGGACTGCCGAGAGGTCCTGTGCCAGGTAGAGGAAGCCGACCTGGTCCGTGACGCTGTTCGAGATCTCGATGTGACCGAGCGCCGTCCACGACCCCGCCGACAGGCCAGCCTCCTCGCGCAGCTCCCGCTGCGCCGCCGCGAGCGGCTCTTCGCCCGCATCGGCGTATCCCGTCACGATCTCCCAGGAGTAGCTATCGGTCGGATACCGGTACTGGCCGACCAGATAGACGGCGCCATCGTCGCCGAGGGCGACAACGCCCACCGCCGGCTCGAACTCCACCACCCCGTAGATGCCCGGCCTGCCGTCGGGCCGCAGCACGCTGTCCTCTCGCACCCGGATCCAGGGGTTGCGGTAGACCTCGCGCGTGTCCAGGACCCGCCAGGGGCCACGAGTCTGGCCGGGCGCCGCCGCCCTCGGTTTCGGGGGACGCTGGGGTACGGGGGCCTCCACGCCGCCATCATAGGCGGCGGCGATCGCCGGAGAAAACGCAAGGCCCGGGGGGAGCGGACCCGGGCCCTGCCGCTTCATCCTTCCGAAGAAGGACTAAGCGCCTTGTGAGCGCCCCGAGGGGCGGTCGCGGCTCTCGCCGCTTCGTCATACTAGCACCGGCGGCCCCATTTTGAACATAAGCGACGCCGGTCTGGAGAACGCAGACTAGTACCGGCCTCGCGCCTTGTCAACTACGTCCGGCCTCTGGCAGTTGCCCTCTGCCAGCATGAGCCAGAGGGCCGCCGCCTGCCGAAGCCCTGGCCCATCCTGCCTCGTGGCCCGCAGCTCTGCCCTCCGCCTCCCAAGGCCAATGCCTGACGCGCGGCGCCGGCCCCGATACCATGCGGGCGGGAGGTGCTCACTTGGAAGTATTCCTCGCACCGGAGAACTGGATCGCCCTGCTGACGCTGACCGTGCTCGAGATCGTCCTCGGCATCGACAACGTCGTCTTCATCTCCATCCTCGCCGGCAAGCTGCCGCGGGCGCAGCAGGGGCGGGCGCGCACGGTCGGCCTCAGCCTGGCGATGGGCATGCGCATCCTCCTCCTGCTCTCGATCGCCTGGATCATCCGGCTCACCGAGCCCATCTTCGCCGTATTCGAAGAGGGGTTCTCCGGCCGCGACCTCATCCTCCTGGCCGGCGGGCTGTTCCTGCTGGCGAAGAGCACCTTCGAGATCCACGAGCGCCTCGAGGGCCACGAAGGCAAGGTCAGCGCCCGGGTTGCCCCCTCGTTCACCGCCGTGATCGTGCAGATACTGTTGCTGGACATCGTCTTCTCGCTCGACTCCGTGATCACGGCCGTCGGCACCATCGACCACGTCGAGATCATGATCGCGGCCGTGGTGGTCGCGGTGCTGGTCATGCTCGTGTCGTCCGGGCCGATCAGCGCCTTCGTCGAGCGCCACCCGACGGTGAAGATCCTGGCCCTGAGCTTCCTGCTGCTCATCGGCATGTCGCTGGTGGCCGAGGGCCTGGACCAGCACATCCCCAAGGGCTACATCTACTTCGCCATGGCCTTCTCGGTGTTCGTGGAGGCCATCAACCTCCGCATCCGCGCCAGGGAGGGCGTCGAGCCCGTGCACCTGCGCTCGGGCGTGGTGCCGGAGGCCGGGTAGGCAGACAACCCTCCGCCGGGGCGTCGCCAACGCCGCCCGCGCCCCGGCGCCCTAGTCCGCCGGCGCGACCCAGACGGCGACCGGAACGTCGGAAGATGGCCAGGCGTTCGTCCCCATCCTGACCTTCTGGCCGACCGCCACCTGCCCGCCGGGGGTCAGGAACTGCGTTCCGGGCGCGATGTAGGCCTGAGCAAAACCGGGGATCAACGAGCGCTCAAAGAGCGGTCCATCGCCGCGAATTACTATGAGGTGGGGTTCCAGACTGGTAATGATCCCCTCTATCTGCTCCTTGGCGGGCCAGACGACGGTCATCAGGTCAAGGCTAGCCCGAAGCTCGTAGGTCATCTCATTGTTCACCAGTATTCGCGCCTCGTAGCCCGGGATTGTTTGCGCACTGCAGAGCGCTCCCGGCGGATGGACGCCAAGACAGGCGTCAGGCCAGACGACGGCGTCAAGGCGGGTAACCTCTACGGGCACGCTACCGATAACGAAGATAGACGCGAACCGGCGGGCCAGGCGCTCGCTGAGCACGGACGCATCCGCGGTGGGCGGAGGGCTGTCCGAGGCCGGGCTTCGCTCGCGACAGGCACTGCCCGCCAGGGCGGCCGCCCCGACAGCGAGAAGCAGGACCCAGCCCCCACGACACCCGCTCAAGGCCGGATGCCCCTCACGTGGAGGATTCCCGGGAGACCGCAGACTTTCGGCTTGCGGCGTGTGTACAAGTCTGTCGACCGCCATCCAGTTGACAGCCCTCTGCCCGTAAATCTGCTGTCAGTCTTTAACAGCTCGAACATCCGCGCCGAGCAGCAGCCGCGGTGCAGCGCCGCCCACAGCATCGCCAGCGCATCGTCGTGCGGCGGCAGGCCGAGCGGTACCAGGATGACCTCCTTCACCTGGTCCCAGCGCCGCCGCATCTGCGACTCCGAGTAGCCGAGCAGTTCGGCGCCGGCCCGCGTGCCGCCCCCCGCAAGCCGCGCTGCCATGATGCAGGGATGCGCTTCCGCAAGCCCGTGCACGTGGGCCTGCGCAAGCAGACCAATCAGGCCGCCGCTTCGCTGCTCTTCGACTCCGCCTGACAGGCTCAGGACGACCTCCTTGTCGGCACCGCGGCGCGCAGGGCTGGGGTAACGCGTGCGGCGGCCTCTCGCCCCCGAATCGTATCGCCAAGCAATCACAGACCTCTGACAAATACTACTCAACGCGGTTTCCGTGCGCCGAATGGGCTGCGGGAGCCGCGTGCGCGCTGGCCCAGGCAGGCGGCGGAAGCCGTGAGGCCGGCAGCCGGGAGCAGCAGTGCGCCGAAGCGCGTCAGGCAAACGGGTCCGCAATCGTCAGGCCGTCGATCCGCTGGCCGCACGGCGTCATTGCGAGCCCGATAGGGCGAAGCAAGCTCTGGAGGCGCCATCGCGCAGCGGGCCCGACTTCAGCCATTTGTCCATCCGTTCGCTATCCGCACGCGACTCTCCTTCGATTGGATGGTGTCGCCTCCGGCCGCATCAGGCATACTTGAGAAAGCGAGACTGGGGTTTGGAGGCCCGAGATGACGACTAACACCAACGGCAGCCGCGAGACCGGCACCTTCACCGCCAAGGCCGGCCTGGCCAGGATG
>DATLYJ010000178.1 GCA_035574915.1 Dehalococcoidia bacterium
CCCGGTCGCCCATGAGCTACTTCCGCTCCTGGATGGCGGTCCCCCTCATGCTGAAGGACCGCAGCCTAGGCTCCCTGAGCCTGGTACATGCCGAACCCGGCTTCTTCCGGCCGGAGCACGTCGAACTGGCGTCAACCGTGGCCAATCACATCGCGATAGCGATCGAGAACGCGCGTCTCTTCGAGGAGGGCTCCAGGAAGGCGCACCAGCTGGAGACGCTCCTGGACACCTCGCGCGCCATCGCCTCCACGCTCGAGCTCCAGCAGCTCTTCGAGGTGACCATGGACCGCCTCCGTGACCTCATCCCATACACCGGCGGGGGCATCGGTCTGGAGCTCGACGGCCGGCAGCTCATCGGCGCAACCCGTCGCCCGGGAGCAGACACGTCTCCCATACCGCGCCGCCCGGGCTGGCTGGAGAGCAAGACGATGCGGTCGCTCCGCGCCGGTATCCCTATCGTCATCGATGACCTCAGAGGGGATGAGCCGCTTGCCGTCGACTTCAGGTCGTGGCTCCTCGCTGACATTGCGGAGACACCTCTGGCCTACGCGCGGTCACTCATGGCGGTGCCGCTGATAGTACGCGGGGCTGCCGTCGGCGACGTGAGCCTCACCCACGAGCGGCCGGGATACTTCACTCACGAGCACGTCGAGCTTGTCCAGACCGTCGCCAACCACCTGGCGATCGCGATCGAGAACGCTCGCCTCTTCGAGGAGAGCAGCCGCAAGGCCCGGGAGCTTGGCGCCTTGTTGGAGCTGTCCCGGTCGATGGCGTCGACGCTGGACCTCGAGGAGCTGTTCGAGGTCACGCTGGACCGATTGCAGGACCTGGTCCCTCACTCCGGCGGCAGCATCTCGCTCAGGACGCAGGAAGGGCTCCGGTACTCCACGACACGGCGTCCCAGCGGCGACGAGTCGCTCTTGCAGCGCCGGCCAGGCTGGTCGGAGAGCAATTACATGAAGGCGATCAGCCGCGGGATGCCGGTCCTCATCGACGACCTCCGCGGGGACGAGCCACTTGCCGTCGAGTATCGTTCCTGGCTTGCCTGTGACATCGAGGAGTCGCCGGTCGCCTACGCCCGCTCCATGCTGGCTGTGCCGCTGGTGGTCAAGGGAATGGCCTTCGGCGACGTGACCCTCGCACACGAACGGCCGGCGTACTTCCGAAAGGAGCACGCGGAGCTCGTACAGACCGTCGCCAACCACCTGGCGATCGCGATCGAAAACGCGCGGCTCTTCGACGAGACCTCACGCAAGGCGGCCGAGGTTGCGGCCCTTTTGCAGGCGAACGAGGTGCTGCATCGCTCGCTTTCCCTTCCCGAGGTCTTTCAGGCCCTCGTCGACGTCTCAGTGGACGTCCTGCGCGTGGACATGAGCGCGGTGCTCCTGCGGGATGCGCCCGACCGCCCCCTGCGTGTGCGCGCGCAGCGCGGCTTCGACCCGGACAAGATCGAGGCAGCCCGCGATGAGGTCGCGGCCCTGGACTTGCAGCTGCCGGAGACCGGCAGCCAGTGGGTGGTGTCCGACACCCTGGGCGACCCGCGGGCGAGCCAGCCGCTGACCGTGGGGTTGGACATGAGGGCGACGCTTCAGGTGCCTTTGCGGGTAGGCAGCGCCCTGGGCGTATTCGTCTTTGGCTATCGCGCGCCCCGTTCGTGGAGCGCCGATGAGGTCAGGCTCTGTCAGTCGCTTGCAGAGCGCGCGTCCGCGGCCATCGAGAACGCGCTTCTCTTCGAGCAGAGCGAAAGTCACGCCCGCGAGTTGGAGGCGCTCTACAAGGCAGACGAAAAGCTATTCTCCTCGCTTGACCTCGACGCTGTCCTGCAGAACCTGGCTGACATCAGCGTCGACATCCTCGGCGCCGAGAAGAGCTTGGTGCTCATGGCCGACGACGTCGGCGCCGGCCTGCGCCCCAAGGCCTGGCGCAACATGTCGCCCGCCCTCGTTGCCTACTTCTCGCGGGAGCATCCCTATGTCGGAGACGTCCGCAGCCCGGACGGCGAATTCGAAGACCTCGATGCCAGCCATCCGGACCACTCCTTCCTGTCCGCCGAAGGCGTGAGGGCCGGCATGGAGGTCGCCATCGTCGGCGAGGGCCGGCGCTACGGCTCCTTTGCCGTCGCTTACTCCCGCCGGCACAGCTTCTCGACGGAGGAGAAGCGCGTCCTGGGCGCCCTGGCTGCGCGGGCCGCTGTCGCCATCCGCAACGCGGCCCTATTTGCCCGTGCCCAGCAGGCAGCCTCTCTGGAGGAGCGCCAACGCCTGGCCCGCGAGCTGCACGACTCCGTCTCCCAGGCGCTGTACGGTATCGCGCTCGGCGCCCGCACGGCGCGTACTCAGCTGGACCGCGAGCCGGAAAAGGCCGCCGAACCCCTGAACTACGTGCTCTCCCTCGCCGAAGCCGGTCTTGCCGAGATGCGCGCCCTTATCTTCGAGCTCCGCCCCGAGTCGCTGGAGTCCGAGGGGCTGGTGGCCGCGCTCGAGAAGCAGGTCTCGGCCACGCGGGCCCGTCACGGGCTTGAGGTGCAGGCAAGCCTCTGCGCCGAGCCCGATGTCGCCGTCGAGGTGAAAGAGGCGGCCTATCGCATCGCCCAGGAAGCGCTGCACAACGTCGTGAAGCACTCCCAGGCGAGGTCCGTGCGGCTCGTGCTTGCAGCCGAAGGCGACGCCCTCCGCCTCACGGTCGCCGACGACGGGCGCGGATTCGACCCGGACTCGGACTTCCCAGGCCACATGGGCCTGCGCTCGATGCGAGAACGCGCTGAGCGCGCCGGCGGCACGCTTACCATCGACGCTGCCCCGGGCCGCGGCGCCGCGGTGACTGCCGTGTTCCCGCTGCCCTGACGGCGTCTTGCGGACGAATGGCAACCGCCGGCTAGCAGTGCGCGTCGAGCCAGTCGAGCATCTCGCCGATCACCTGGGGATGCTCGGGCTCATTGAAGATCTCGTGCATGAGTGTGGGATACAGCTTTAGCGTCTTGTCGGCGGAGCCCACGTCCTCGTAAAGGGCCCTGCTGCGGGGGCCGTCGCCCAGCGGCGAGGCTCCGCCGGCCATGATCAGGATCGGGAGCCTTATCTCGGGGACCAGGTCCGGGAGCTGCTGGCTGAACATTGCCCTGATCGCCGAGCGCTCGGGGGGAGGACCCGTGTACACCAGGGGGTCGTTCCGGTAGGCCTCGATCACTGCCGGGTCGCGGCTGAGCGTGGACGCCAGGTCGCCGGTACGGGGCGGGGTCGCGGCGCGCACCGCTTCCGCCCGCGCCGGATCCTTGGGCGTAATGCCGCCGCCGGAGAGCACCAGGCCTGCGAGTTCGTGCTGGTGCCGGACCGCGTAGCCGGTGGCAATTGCGGCGCCCATGCTGTGCCCGATCAGGAACACCTTCTTGCCGGGCTGCGCCGCGCTCACGAGGTCGAAGAAGGTCTTCAGGTCGGTGAGGTAGTCCTCGAAGCTGTCGACCTGCACGCGCTCGCCGTCGGAGCGTCCGTGGCCGCGGTGGTCCAGGGCGTAGACGGCGTATCCCCGCGGCACGGCGAGGCGGACTACGTTCTGGTAGCGGCCGCTGTGCTCCGCGTAGCCGTGCGCGATGAGGAGCGTGGCCCTGGGCTCCCCGTCCGGAAGCCAGTACTGGTAGTAGATATTGAAGTCCTGGAGTCCCCTGAAGCTTCCTTCGCCGTGCTCCAACCCTCGCTCCTCTCGCGTGGACGCACGCGTCACGGCCCTTCCGGTCGCCGCAAACCCGCCGGCTGGCTCAACGGCTGATGTGCCGAGATGCTGAAGTGCCGAGAAAACCCTGGAGCGCCCAGGGGGAATTGAACCCCCGCCTCATCCTTGGGAGGGACGCGTGCCGCCACAACACCTTGGGCGCCCACCTGCAGTTTAGCAGACCATACCCGGCCGCCCGCGCCTAGCGGCCGCGTATGGCGGCTTCGCCGGCGCTGTGCGCCCAGCGGAGGCAGCGGACAGCCACCTTGAAGGCCTCCCGGCCTGCGGGGGCTCTAGAGCCGCCGGCGCTGGGCAGCCTTCGGTGGATGTCATCCGGCAGCGTTGCCCTCGGCCTCGCCGAGCAGCAGCCGGACGAAGGTCTGGTTCGTGAGCGCGCCGGGGCGGGCCGCCCGGATCGCCTCGACGATCTCGGAGGGCGAAGCCCCGAGTTCGCGCAAGATCAAGCCCGCCATGAGCGCGCTGCGGTTCATCCCCTGCTTGCACATCACCATCAGCCGCAGAGGCGCCGCATGGCCCGCCAGCTCGGTGGCGTCGAGCGCCTCCCCCAGGACAGCGGCGGCGACGTCCTTGGCCAGCCTCTCGAGGCGATGAAACGAAGAAGGCACGACCTCCAGGTCGGCGAAGACGCGCGGGAACCAGGCGGCTGCCGCTTCTTTGAAGCGCTGCGGCAGGTCGCCGGCGCAGTCGATCAACCAGGCGCCCTCGAGGTGATGCTCCTCCACCGGGTCACCTATCGCGGAGTCGGCCCCGCCCACCCAGAGTTCGACCTCGATGTCGTCCCGGTGGGTGATAGGCAGGCGAGTGGCCCTGGGCTCGAAGCGGTGGTGGTCCTGCGGGTCGTAGAGGTCCGTCGTCAGGCTCATCCGGAGTCGATGTTACCCGGTTCTGCATGCCCTAGCTCGATGAGCCGGCGCCTCAGTTCGTCGTACTGCTCCCACGTCAGGAGTGACAGCAAATCGTCCGGCGGCGTGCCGAGGACGCGGGCGACCGTGCGCAGGCGGCCGCGGAGCAACGCCGCCTCTATGTCCGCGCGCAGGCCCAGAACGCGCACCGGCGGGCTTGGCACCAACTCTACGCTGTCCAGTTCCGGCCAGGGGTCGTCGTAGCCGGCGCGGCGAAGGGCATCCCGCAGCTCCTCCACGCAGCCGCGCTCGCCGAACAGTTCCAGCAGCTCTTCCGGCGCCCGTTCCACGATCTTCGCGACCGTGAAGAGCGCCGCCTTGTAGAGCCGCCAGTAGGTGCGGACGGAGAGGTCCAGTTGAGTGATGATGCGGTGGGGGTCGGGTGCAGGCACAGGTCGGACCATCAACGGGCCGGCGCTTCAGGCGGCCAGCAGTTCAGGACTGGAGGCGAGCGAATCGACAGGCGCTTCGGGGGCTTCCCGAATCATCTGGTCAACGCTTCCAGAACTGCCACCACTGCTTTCTGGAGGCGCCAGCGTGCTCCATCTCCATCATCGTGTGGCCCTTGCTGTGGTCATACTCTGTCTCGCGCTGAAGGACGCCGGCCGTATCGGCATCGAATTCTGCTTTGCAGCCCATGGAGCAGAAGTAGTAGGTCTTGCCCTCATGGTCGGAGCGCCCGGCCGCTGACGAGATCTCGATGTCCATGTGGCAGACGGGGTCGTGCACGGTCTGGGTTGGTGTGGTCATCGGCGGTGCCTCCTCTTCAGGGCGCGCTATCGGACGGCACGATCATATGGCGGACGGCCGCGAATGTCCCGTCCGGGATAGCGTCGCGGTCCGCATACTGCCGCCGGCCCTGGCAGCGCAGCCGCCAGCGGCCGCCAGTGCCGCGCGGGATGGGCTCTCCGCTCTCGATGTCATGGCGGTAAAGGCAAGCGATGGCCCGGCGCCACGCAGGCGTCCGGGCTTTCGCAAGCGAGGCGGTGTGGCCGCTATTCCTGGCGGGCGGGGCGCTGGAAGGGCGTGAAGACGTTGTTTTGCGGCACAGGCGCTTCCATGGCTGCGGCCCAGGTCTCGCCGTTGAGCTTGCGGAAGCGGTCCTTCGTGGCGTCGTCGCAGAACTTGTTGATGATCTGCGCGTCGTTCATGACGATCCCCGTGCCGGTCTCCGGCGTCATGGTCGCCAGGATCACGGCGGCCTCTACGTAGCTGTCGGGGGGCGGCGTGTTCATCCCGCCAGGGCGGCCGCCTCCGACCTGTCCCGGTGCGCGCCCGAAGAGGAGCCCCGGCGTCTCGATACCGCCTACCGGCTTCATGCAGTTCACAGCGATGCCGTTCTGCCGCAGCTCGTTGGCAAGGCCGAGCGTCATGGACTCGACCGCCCGCTTCGTCATGCCGTAGTGCGAGCCTCCCCGGTCCGCTGCAACCGAGGAGATGTTGATGATGCTGCCGCTGCGCTGCTCCATCATCGCCGGCAGGACGGCGCGGATGCAGTAGAAGGGGCCGAAGACGTTCACCCTGAACTCGAGCTCGAAGTGGCGGATCTGGATGTTGGACAGGAAGCCGGGCGGCTGCACGGCGGCGTTCGTCATGAGGACGTCGACCCGGCCGTACTTGTCCAGCACAGCCTTGGCCATGGCCTCAACGCTTGCGTTGTCGGCCACGTTGCAGACTACCGGGAACGCCTCGCCGCCCGCCTCCTCCACGAGCTTCGCGGTGTGGTAGATCGTGCCCGGCAGGCGCGGGTCTGTCTCCTGCTCGGTGCGCGCCGCGATGACGACTGTCGCCCCCTCCTTCGCATAGCCGACCGCGCAGTACTGGCCCAGCCCGCGGCTGGAGCCGGTGATGATGCAAACCTTACCCTTGAGCCGGTCACCCATAGTTTCTTCCTCCTCCTGGCCCGCAAAGGTTACGCCCCGAGAAACGGTGGATCAAACGCCGGACGGCACGCCTCGAGCCGGCCGCGGATCATGGCCGAAAGGCGGTTTCGAGCGCCGTGTGGGTTGGGCCTCTCCAGCGATGCAGCCCTCATCCCGCGCCACTGGGTCCGCAGGCCGGCGTGCTTATGCCCGGGCCAGGATGGCCTGGCCCTCGGCGCGGACGATTGGCGCCACCCTCTTCGCGAATAGCTCGAGTTGCCTGACGTCGGCCGGCGGCCTGGCGCGCAATATGAAGTCCCCCACCCCGGCCCGCACGTACTCCAGCACCTGCTCGGCGCACTGCTCAGGCGTCCCAACTACGGCGCCGCGCCGCAGCGCCTCCCTGTCACCGCCCGCGCGCCGCACCGCATCCTCGACCTCCGCTTC
>DATLYJ010000179.1 GCA_035574915.1 Dehalococcoidia bacterium
CCCCGCCCCACCCCGGGCGCAGCGGTGCTGCGCCCCTACGCCCGGCGCCCCACCGGGCGCAGCGGTGCTGCGCCCCTACAACGGTGGTGCGCGTGTGAGGGGCGGAGGGAGGTGTTGGACGCCTGGCGTTGCCGCTGCCCGGCCCCGCCCCACCCCGGGCGCAGCGGTGCTGCGCCCCTACCCCTTGCCCACACCGGGCGCAGCAGTGCTACGTCGCTACGCCTGGCACCTCACCGCGCTTGCGGTCGGTGCTGCGTCGCTACGCCGGGCGCTCCCCCGGAGGCTGGGAGTAGGGCACCCAGGGCCCGGGGCAGCCGTTCGAGCGGGAAGGGCGGCCGCGCCAGGGGCTGGACGGCGAGCGACATCAACGCCAGCTCGGCGTCGTCGCCGGCCACGCGGTTGGCGGTCATTGCCCCGCAGGAAGTGCAGCGATGGATGACTGCCCATTCGCCGTTCCGCTTGACCCAGACGGCTATTGGCTCCATAGGCGACCGGCACGAGGAGCGGCGGCGGCCGTCCGGGCCGTCGAGGTGCAGGCTCCAGAGACAGTGCGGGCAGTGGTTGCGGTTGGCGGTCCCTGGTGCGGCCAGGGGCACGAAACGGCCGCACTGCACGCAGTCGAACCCGCCGCTGCTCGCGCCTGGTGGCAGGCGTATGCCGGGGCCCTGGTCCTTCGCCGCCATGGTCACAGCTCCGCCCGCATGTAGCGGCGCCAGAGGTCGCGCGACAACCGCCAGGCCTCGGCGCGCACGCCGAACTGCGAGAAGTAGCGCACGACGTTCGCGATGTCCCGTTCCAGTAGCTGCTGGGCCTGGCTGTTGAAGCGGGCGTCCACCGCCTGGGGGAAGTCGATCAGTACGACGCGGCCACCCCACCAGAGGATGTTGTGGGCGGAGAGGTCGCCATGGATTCGGTTCAGGGAGAGGGCGATCTCGACGTTGCGCATGGTGCGCTCGAACTGCTCCTCGGCATCCTCGCGGTTTAGCGCGACGCGCTGGAGCTGGGGCGCCGGCCCTTCTTCGTCCCCGACAAACTCGAGGAGGATGGCGTCTCCAGCGGCGGCAAGGGGACGCGGGACGTCGCAGCCGGCATCGTGCAGCTCTTTGAGGACCTCGTACTCGTGGTGGACCCAGGCGCCGGTCTGGACTTCGCGGCCGAAGCGGGTCTTCTTGGCCAGAGCGCGCTTGGCCTGGCCCTTCATGCCGCGAGTGCGCTCCTCCTGATAGACGGCGTCGTTCTTGAAGCGGTACTGCCGGGCGCGGAAGACTTTAGCGGCGACCAGGCCGGCCGGCTCGCCGGCCGGTCGGCCAGGAGCGACGGCCGGGGAGCCGCTTCCCGCCTCCTCTGCCTCTTGCTGGACTGCCGGGCTGCCGGACTGCTGAAGCGCCGCGCCGCCCTGCCACCCGTGCAGCCGGCGGGACATGTCGGCAGCAAGAAATCGCCCCGCCGCACAGCAGTACACCGAGGCCTCTTTACCGATGCTGACCAGATAGAGGACCTCGGAGATGAGGCCCTGGTCGTAGAAGGAGTCGAGCTGCTGGACGTGGTCGCGGCCCTGGGAGCGTCTCTGCATTCCCAGGCCGCCAACGTGGCCGCCCTCGGCCAGCGCTTCGTAGTCGTGTGTCACTTGAGTCTCCTCGATGGCCCGGACCTTCGGACACCGGACTTGCGGCATGGTGTGGCCGGACTCCCGGATGTGCGCAGTCTGGGCCAGTGGCCGGCTGGCGGGCCGGCGGCCTCGTGGCCAGGGCGTCTGATGGCCCCGACCGACTAGCCGCGGCGCCGGCCAGCCGAAATGGCAAGCGAAAGGCCGCCCCGAGGGACGGCCTGGCGACGCGATCGACGGGTATCGATCAGGGGGTCAGGAGACGGCCTTCGGAGGGCACGGTGCGCTGAGGCTGTGAGCAAGTACTGTTGCCATGTGTCGCGCCCTCCTTCGTGTGCAGTAGAACGCGAGACAGCGTACGGGTGCGCAGGCAGGGGTGTCAACGATCTCGAGCGCGGAAGCGGCAGCGCGAGCGCGGCACTGCGGTGGTGCGAGGCATCAGGCGGGGCAGGGCGGAGCCCGTCGCAGGTGGGCAGGAGCGGGTGCCTGCGCCTTGAGGGGTGGGGTCTGCGGGGCCTAAGATCGAGTCGTGCCCCGCGACGCCGAGACGTTGTCCCTTATCGCCCTCTCGCTGGACGAATATCACCGCATAGTCGACCTCCTCGACCGCGAGCCGAATGACGTGGAGCTCGGCATGTTCGGCGCGATGTGGAGCGAGCACTGCGGCTACAAGAACAGCAAGCCGCTGCTGCGGATGTTCCCGAGCACGGGCCCTCATGTGCTCACGACGCGCGGCGGCGAGAACGCGGGCGCTGTCGACATCGGCGGCGGGATGTGCGCGGTCTTCAAGATCGAGTCGCACAACCATCCCTCGGCGGTCGAGCCCTATCAGGGCGCGGCTACGGGGGTTGGCGGCATCGTGCGCGACATCTTCGCGATGGGCGCGCGGCCCATCGCCATCCTCGATTCGCTGCGGTTCGGCCCACTGCGGCCCGGTCCAGGCACCTCGCCGGAGGTGGCGGCGCGCAACCGCGCCCTCTTCCGGGGTGTGGTCGGCGGCATTGGCGGCTACGGCAACTGCCTCGGGGTGCCCACGGTCGGCGGGGAGGTGTCGTTCGCGCCCTCCTACAGCGGGAACCCGCTGGTGAACGCGATGTGTGTCGGCATCGCCCGCGCCGACAGGCTGCTGCGCGCGGTCGCCAAAGGGGCGGGCAACCCGATAATCCTGGTCGGCGCGGACACTGGCCGGGACGGAATCGGCGGAGCCAACGTCCTCGCGTCGCGCACCTTCGAGCAAGGGCAGGAGGAGCTGCGGCCTACGGTCCAGGTGGGGAACCCGTTCCTGGAGAAGCTGCTGATGGAGGCGTGCGTGGAGCTGGCCGAGAAGCACGCCGACTGGGTCGTGGGCCTGCAGGACTGCGGCGCCGCGGGCCTCACCAGCTCGCTCGTCGAGTGTGCCGCCCGCGGCGACTCCGGTGTGGACGTGGAGGTGGCCCGCGTGCCGCGGCGCGAGGAGGGCATGACCGCGGCCGAGGTGATGCTCAGCGAGTCCCAGGAACGGATGCTGGTGATCGCGAAGAAGGAGCACGAGGCCGACGTGCTGGAGCACTTCCGCCGCTGGGAAGTGCACGCCGACGTCATCGGCGAGGTCACGGATGAGCCGTACGTGCGCGTCTTCGACCACGGGGAGCTCGTAGTGAGCGTGCCCGCGAAGGTGTTCACAGAGCCACCGGAGTACCGGCGAGAGGGCGTCAAGCCCGCCGGCCTGGACCGCCTCCAGTCCTATGACCTGACTTCTTTGCCCGACCTCGACCCGAGCAAGGCCGGCGAGACGCTGCTACGACTGCTGGCGACGCCGGAGATCGCCTCGAAGCGCTGGATCTGGCGCCAGTACGACCACCAGGTGTTGACGAACACCGTGATCGGTCCGGGAGCGGACGCCGCGGTGCTGCGCGTCAAGGACGCAGCCCCGCGAGGCATTGCCGTGGCCACGGACGGCAACGGCAGGCTCTGCTACCTGGACCCGTATGCCGGCGGGGCCATCGCCGTGGCGGAGGCCTGCCGCAACGTCGCCTGCTCCGGTGCAAAGCCCATCGCGATTACGGACTGCCTCAACTTCGGGAACCCGGAGCGCCCGGATATCTACTGGCAGCTCGAGGAGGCCGTGAAGGGGATGTCGGCGGCCTGCGAGGCGCTCGGCACGCCAGTGGTCTCCGGCAACGTCTCCCTGTACAACGAGTCGGACGGGGTCGCCGTGTACCCCACTCCCATCGTGGGCGCCCTGGGCCTACTGGAGGACGCTGCCCGCGCGCTTTCTTCCGCCTTCCAGGACGAAGGCGACAGCGTTTACCTCGTGGGCGCTGGCTCGACGCTCCTCGCCGACGCGGACATGGAGACGTTCGCCCTGACGGGGACCGCTCACGACCTGGCAGGAAGCGAGTACCTGAACGAGGTCCACGGCCTTGTCGCCGGCCAGCCGGGGATAGACCTGCGCCTGGAAGCGCGGCTACAGGAGGCGCTGGTCCGGGCGGCCGAGCGCGGCCTGCTACGCTCGGCGCACGACTGCTCGCACGGCGGACTGGCCGTCACGATCGCGGAATGCTGTATCGGCCGCGGGATCGGCTTCTCCGTGGCGCAGCTCCCGATCGAAGGCCGGTTGGACGCGGCGCTCTTCGGCGAAGCGCAGAGCAGGGTGGTGGTCTCCGCGCGCCCCGAAGAGGCGCCGTCCCTGGAGGCGCTGCTGCGGTCGCTGGATGTGCCTTTCGCGCCGATCGGGCGGACTGGCGGAGAGAGTCTACGCATCGCTTCCTGGATTGACGTGGCCGTCGCCGAGCTCGAGGCTGCTTACGAGAGGGGCCTGCCGGATGCGCTGCGCGACTAGTCGGCGCGGCCTTAACGGGAGCGCAAGGAGGAAGGGCCGAATCTAAATGGACTTGACATACTGTCCGTACGTATGTTCTATACTACGAGCGCAACGTGACGTTTCGGTTCGTGGATAGTTTTGAGCCAAGAAACGCCGGAGTGTATCTTGATATGCAGACCCCCGCCGCAGAGAATTCCGTCGCTAGCCCCTACTGTCCGCCCCGTCGCCTGGAGTCGCCGTTCCAGGTCGGACAGTCGGGGCAAGCGCATGTCTAGGAGCCAAACATGCGTGTTGTGTTTCTCGACGATGTAGATGGCGTGGCGCGCGCCGGCGAGATCAAGAACGTCGCCGACGGCTACGCCCGCAATTTCCTGCTGCCCCGGAAGCTGGCGACCGCGGCCACGCCCGCCGAGGTCCACCGGGCCGAGGCCCGGGCCAAGAAGATCCAGGCGGAGCAGGCCAAGGCCGATGCCGCCGCCCAGGAGATCGCCAACCTCATCGACGAGCGGGTGATCACCATCCCCGCCCGCGCCGGCGAACAGGGGCGCCTGTTCGGCTCCGTCACGGCGTCGGACATCGCCGAAGAGCTATCGAAGCTGGCGAAGGCCCAGATCGACCACCGCCAGGTGCACCTGGGCCAGCCCATCAAGGAGCTTGGCTCGCAGCAGCTTACAGTTGCCTTGAGCCGCAACGTAAAGGCGACGGTCACGGTGCAGGTGGTCCCGGAGGGCAAGGAGGCGGAAGCGGAGCAGACGCCGGCGAGCGCGGACTAGCGCCCGCCGGGCAGAAGCCGGTCGCAGTGAGCGCGATGTAGAGGCCACACAGCAGCAAGCCGAGCCAACAGGGGGTCCCCGCCGCCCTATGTTCGAACAGCTCCCACCTCATGACGTCCAGGCCGAAGAAGCGGTTGTCGCGTCGCTGCTCGTCGACAGCGAGGCGATCTTCAAGGTCGCTGGCCTGCTCCAGCCCTCGGACTTTTTCCGCGAGGCGAACGCCTGGACCTACGAGGCTTGCCTGGCGCTCTGGCAGCGCAACGAGGCCGTCAACCAGATAACCGTCGCCCACGAGCTCGACCGGCGCGGCCGCCTCGAGGACGTCGGCGGGCTGACCTTCCTCAGCCGCCTCATCACCGAACTGCCCACGCCCATCGGCGTCGAGCATTTCGCCCAGATCGTCAAACGCGACGCCACCTACCGGCAGATGGTGGCGGTTGCCGGCACGATTGCGAAGATCGCCTTCGAGGGCGGCGCCGACCTGGAAGGGGCGCTGAGCAAGGCCGAGGCCCTGGTCTACGGACTGCGCTCCGGCGAGCGCCTGCGCGACTTCACCCACATCCGCGAGTTCCTCGACCCCTATCTCGTGCCCGCGGACGCGGAAGAGATGGCCCCTTTCGGCGGCAACGTCCGCACCGGTCTGAGCGACCTCGACATGCTCCTGGGCGGGCTGAACCCCAGCGACCTGATCATCGTCGCGGCGCGCACCGGAATGGGTAAGACGAGCCTGATGCTCAACTTCGCGCGCAACGCCGCTATCGGCCAGCACGCGAAGGTCGCGATCTTCTCGCTCGAGATGGCGGGCGAGCAGCTGGCCCAGCGGCTGCTCGCGGCGGAATCGCGCGTCGACTCTGCCCGCCTCCGTCTCGGCCTGCACAGCGAGGTCGAGGAGAGCCGGATCATGCACGCCTACGGCACGCTCTCGGACGCCAGTATCTACGTGGACGACAGCGCCGGGCTGCGGATTCCGGAGCTGCGGGCGAAGCTCATGCGCCTCAAGCGCGATGTCGGCCTCGACCTCGTGATCGTGGACTACCTGCAGCTGATCCAGGGCAACCGCAGCGACAACCGGGTGCAGGAGATCAGCTACATCACGCGCTCGCTGAAAGAGCTGGCGCGGGAGCTGGAGGTGCCGGTCGTGGCCGGGTCGCAGCTCTCGCGCGCTCCTGACCAGCGCCAGCCCCACATCCCCCAGCTGTCAGACCTGCGGGAGAGCGGCTCCATCGAACAGGACGCGGACGTGGTGATCTTCATCTACCGCGAGGAGAAGTACATGAGCCGCGAAGAGTGGCAGGCCCAGAACCCGGACAAGCCGCCCGGGCAGTACCCGGCAGGCAAGGCCCAGCTAATCGTGGCCAAGCACCGCAACGGCCCCACCGGGGTCATCGAGGTGCTGTTCAAGGACAACATCTCCAAGTTCGAGGACCCGATGACCCGCGCCCTCGACCGCGAATACGCATGACGGCGCTCCACCCCACGGGACCGGTACGCAAGGATGGGCACTTCACGGGCTTCGTCTCCGGCGCCCGAGCGACGGTAATCCCGGCCGCCTTCTTCACCGAGGTCATGCCTGGGATCGAGGACGAGGCCGAACTGCGGGTGACGCTGTACCTGATGTACGCCCTGGGGCGGCGTAAGGGCTACCCGCGCTTCGTCACGCGCTCCGAGCTCGAGGCCCTGGCGCCGCTGGCGGCGTCCCTGGCGTCTCTGCCGGGCGAAATCGAAGAGAACCTCGACCGGGGCCTCCGCCTCGCCGCCGAGCGGGGGACATTCCTGACCCTGGAGGTGGAGCGCGGCGGCCGCAAGGAGGGGATCTTCCTGCTGAACACGCCCGGCGACCGGCGCGCCTTTCAGGAGATCCTCAACGGGACGCTCTCGGTCGGCAGGCCTTTGCCGAGGCCGGCGCAGCCGCCGGCGCCGGAGAAGCACAACGTCTTTGCCCTCTACGAGGAGAACATAGGCCCCATTACGCCCCTGGTGGCGGAGGAGCTGCGGGAAGCCGAGCGCCTGTACCCGCCGGCATGGATCGAGGAGGCCGTGAAGGAGGCCGCGGTACTGAACAAGAGGTCCTGGCGCTACATCGCCCGGATCCTCGAGCGCTGGGCCATGGAAGGACGACAGGATGAGAAAGCTGGACGAGATCCTGCGGGGGATGACTCCATCCGAGCCCGGGTCATCCGCCGCTTCGACCAGCTCGCCGGCGACCGCTAACCAGCCGCGCCGGCAGGCGAGGGCGTCCTCCCGTGGCCCCGAGGCCTCGGAGGAAGAGGGCGCCTGCCCGGAGTGCGGCGGCGCTGGTTTCGTGCGCCGAGAGGTGCCCCTGGACCACCCGGACTTCGGCCGCGCCCTGCCGTGCCGCTGCGTCGCGGACGAGCCAGCGGCGACCCGCCTGGAACGGCTCCAGCGCTACAGCTCGCTCGGCCCGCTGACCCGCCTGACCTTCGAGAACCTCAACGAGCGCGGCCGGAGCCCGAACCCGCGCGACCAGCAGCAGTTCCGGGCGCTGGTGTCTGATGCCAGGGCGTTTGCGGACAACCCTGAAGGCTGGCTCCTGATCCACGGCCCCTCTGGGGCCGGCAAGACGCATGTCGCGGCGGCCATCGCTAACCGCTGCCTGGCCAACGGCACGCCGGCCCTGTTCGTCGTGGTCCCTGACCTCCTCGACCATCTGCGGGCTGCCTACAACCCGGCCAGCGAGGTGGGCTACGACCGCCTCTTCGAGCAGGTGCGAAACGCGCCGGTGCTGGTCCTCGACGACCTGGGGACGCAGAACGCGACCGCCTGGGCCCAGGAGAAGCTGTTCCAGATAGTCAACCACCGCTACAACACCCAGTTGCCCACGGTGGTGACGACCAACCTGCCCATCGAGCGGCTCGACGACCGCCTGCGCATGCGCCTCACGGACCCGGCCCTGGCGCGCGTCTACCACGTCGAGGCGAGCGCGCCGGCGGTCGACCTTGGCGCGCTCGACGCGCTCGACCTCGCCCGCGTGCGGGAGATGACCTTCGACAATTTCGATACGCGCCTGCCGCACCTCACGCAGGAGCAACGGCTAAACGTCGAGCGCGCCTGGAGAGCTGCTCTGGACTTCGCTGAGTCGCCGGAGAACTGGCTCGTCCTCGAGGGCGGACACGGCTGCGGCAAGACCCACCTGGCGGCGGCGATCGCGAACTACCGGCGCGCCCGCGGCGAGAAGCCACTCTTCCTGGTGGTGCCTGACCTTCTGGACTTCCTGCGGCACACCATGGAGCGCGACTCCCGCGCCAGCTTCTTCGAGGTGTTCGAGAACATCCGCGGCGCGCCGCTGCTGATCCTGGATGACCTCGGCGCCCAGAGCGACGTCGGCTGGGTCCGCGACCGGCTCTTCCAGCTGATCAATCATCGCTACGCCGCGCGGCTGCCGACAGTCTTCACCGTGAGCACGGACGCCTTCGACCGGATGGAGGAGCGGCTGCTGGCGCGGCTTTTCGACCCCAACATCAGCCTGGAACTGCCGATTACGGCCCCTGCGTACCTGGTGGACCTGGATGCCCAATCGCCCGGAGCCAGTCGCGCAGGGCGGCCGCAGTCGTCTCGAACGCGAGGTCCTGCCACGGGATCTCGTGGGGCCGGAACCAGGCCGTTTCGAGGGTCTCCGGGCCGGGGACGGGAAGGCCCGTGACTTCGAGCCCGCGGAAGACGAGCACCACCACGCCGTGCTGGACGCGCGTGTACACCCCGAGTAGCGGCCCGGCGCGGACGCGGAGGCCGACCTCTTCGAGCGCCTCGCGCTCGGCGCCCTCCTCGGCAGACTCCCCCATCTCCAGGTAGCCGCCGGGAAAGGCCCACCGGCCGTACGAAGGCTCGATGCCGCGACGCAGCAGGAGGACGCTGCCGTCGCGTTCGGGAAGGACGTTGGCCACCAGCTTCGGGTTCAGGTAATGGATGAAGCCGCACGTCCCGCAGACCAGCCGCACCCTGCCCTCTGCCTCTACGAAGCGCGAGGCGAGGCCCGAGCCACAGTGCTGGCAGAACCTGGGCTGGCCGAATGGGGGGTCGGGCAACTGCAGCGGGAGGGCCATGCAGAGAGCTTAGCGCGACGGCGCGAGAGCTGAGAACCAAACGAGCGCGGCCCTGCTCGCATTACATAACCGTTTCAAAGCTGGTGAAAGTGGTTGCATAAACGTATTGACTGAAAGCCGATCACCTACATAAACTCCGCCGGAATCAGCGCTTCCCCCGCCCTCGCGTCCTTCTCCGACGAAGGACGGCGCCGGTTCGCTCGCCGGAGCCAGGAGGCCCGGCCGTTCTGACATGCCTGGAGGGCGATCCATGTTGCAGGACAAGACGATCATCTGCCGGGACTGCGGGAACGGGTTCATCTTCACCGCCGGTGAGCAGGGCTTCTATCTCGAGAAGGGCCTCCTCAACGAACCCCAGCGCTGCCCGTCTTGCCGCGAGAACCGCCGGCGAGACCGCGGCGTCTCCCGCGCGGCGGCCACGATAACCTGTGCCAATTGCGGCACCCAGGCGGTGGTGCCCTTCGTGCCGCGCCATGACCGGCCGGTGTACTGCAACGCCTGCTACGAGACGAGAAAGGCAGCGGCGCCCGTGACGGCGGGCGCCAGGTAGCCGCGCTCCGGCGCTCACCGGCGGGCCGGATGCCGGGACACGCGGGCGGCGGCGCTCGCCACACGAGCAAGCCCCGGAGCTGATCGCTAACGGCGGGCCTACGTCTTTGCCGTCTCAGGCGGCTGCACGGGGTGGCCCTCCACCCAGGCGGCGCTGCCGTCGGCGAAGTGCTCTTTCTTCCAGACCGGGACGACTTCCTTGATACGGTCGACGGCCCAGAGGGCGGCCTCAAAGCCTTCACGCCGGTGCGGCGACGAGAGCGCGACCAGCAGGCTGGTCTCGCCGACCTCGAGGAGGCCGGTGCGGTGCCAGATGCCGATCTCGACGACATCGGGGAAGCGGCGCTTCACCTCGTCAGCCACCTCGCGCATCTTGCGCACGGCCATCGTCTCGTGCGCTTCGTACTCCAGCCGGAGTACGGCGCGGCCCTCCGCGTTGTTCCGCACGACCCCGTAGAAGACGATGACGGCGCCGCACTCGTCGCGGCGCACGAGGTCGAAGAGTTCCTGCTGGCGGGGCTCCAGGGGGTCGGCCGTCAACCAGAAGGGCTCGGCGCCGCCGCTTACGGGCGGTATCAGGGACACCTCGGCGCCGTCGTGCAGTTCTTCGTCCGTGGGGATGTACTCGTCGTCGATGGCGAAGACGAGCGTGCGCAGCATCGGCCGCACGATGGGATACTCATCTGCCAGCCGCGCCTTCAGGTCCGCGACGCGCGCGCCCTCCGGCAGCTCCATGACGATGTCCTTCTTGCCGACGAGGTCGTGCAGGCCAGCGAAGAGGCGAAGAGATACCTTCATCGTCCTGATTCTAGCAGGCGCCCCCACGGCGGCTTCAGCGCATCGATCGATTCCCCCACCCCGCAGGTGAGCGAACATGGGGTTAGGTACGGGGCTGCCGAATTGACTTGCGGTGGCCGTTTGCGGTGGACCCGGTGCGGCGATCCCGCAGCGCCTCGCCCTGCACTCGAACGGGGCCGCGCGCCGGCCGCCTCGTGTATCCTCGGCGTGCGTCATGGAGCTGCCAACACTGTCCCGGCTTGGCCGCCTGGCGGTCGACCTCCTCTATCCGCCCCTGTGTGCGCTCTGCGGGAGGCCGGGCGCGCTCCTGTGCGACGCCTGCCTCGACTCGTTTCCGCCGGCGGGCGGCCGCCGCTGCGGCTGCTGCTGGTTGCCGCTGGCGCCGGGCGGCTGTCGCTCGTGTCTCGCGCATCCCGTGGCGCTCCGGCGGATCAGATCTGCCTATCGCTACGCTGGCCCGGCCCGCGAGCTCGTGCACAGGTTCAAGTTCGGCGACCTGACCTCTCTGGCCGAAGTCATGGCCCCGCCGATGGCCTCGCTGGTCGAATGGCCTATCGATGCGGTAGCGCCGGTGCCCCTTACGCCGACGCGCGAGCGAGAGCGCGGCTACAACCAGGCCGCGCTGCTCGCCCGCGGCGTCGGGAGGGCCCTGGGGGCACCGGTCGTGACTGCGCTGAAGCGCACCCGCTCCGGACGGCCCCAGGCGCGCAGCGCCGGCGCCGACGAGAGGCGGGGGAACGTCGCCGGGGCGTTCGCGGTCCGCGACGCCGGATCTGTCAGGGACAGGAGCGTCCTCCTGGTGGACGATGTCGCGACCACGGGCGCTACGCTGGATGCCTGCGCCCGCGCGCTCCTGGACGCCGGGGCGCGGGAGGTCACAGCCGTCACCTTCGCGAGGGAGGACTAATGGTCGCAGGGCCATTCCTGGTGCTCTTCTGCGGCGGCCTGGGCGGTACGCCGGTGGAGGAACTGCAGGCCGGGGCGCTGCGCGAGTGCGCGCTCGACACTCTCGACGAGGCGCTGGCCACGGGCGCGTACGAGGGCGCTGTGGTCGTGGCGGACGCCGCTTCCGCTGATGCCCTGGGCCCGCGGCTGCCCCCCGGCGTGGTCCTCGACCGCGATGCACCGGGGCAGGAGTTCCACTTCGGGCGGCGGCTCACGGAAGTCGTACTGCGCTACGGACTCGAGCGCCCGGTGTACGTCGGCTGCGGCATGCCCCTCCTGAAGGGCGACGAGCTGGCGGCCGTAGCCTCTGCGCTCGAGAGCCAGGACCTGGCGGTGGTCAGCAACAACTTCTTCTCCGCCGACCTGGTGGGCTTCGTGCCAGGGGACGTGGTGCGCGACGTGGAGCTTCCGGACAACGACCGCATTCTGCCCCGCTTCCTTGTCCAGGAAGCCGGCCTCATCAACCAGGCGCTGCCGCGGACGATCGCGAACCAGTTCGACATCGATACGCCCATCGAGCTGTCCATCCTCGCCTATGCGGGCGGCGCCGGGCCGCGACTCACGGCCTGGCTGGCCGCCCATCCGGTCGAGACCGAGCGCATCGCGAAGGCTGCCTGGCTCTTCACGGACAACCAGGCAGTGGTGCTCGTCGCGGGCCGCATCGGCGGCGACACCATGGAGTACCTGCGCAACGAGACGGCGAGCCAGACGCGAGTGTACTCGGAAGAGCGTGGCATGCAGGCCGCGGGGCGGGACATCTCCGGGGAAGCCCGCTCCCTCCTGGGCTTCCACATTCAGGCGGTCGGCATAACGAGGTTCTTTGCGGAGCTGGGGCAACTGGCAAACGGCGCCTTCATCGATACGCGGCCAGTCTTCGCCCACATGGGACTGCGGCCCTCGCGCCCCGACAGGTTCCTCTCCGACGCCCTCCAGCCGGAGGGCATCGCCGACCCTTGGCTGCGCGAGTTCACGGCCGCCGCCCGCGAGGCGCCGATCCCCGTGGTCCTGGGAGGCCAGTCGCTGGTCACCTCCGGCCTCCAGCTGCTGGCCGAGGCGGCGTGGAAACGCCACGACCTGCTCGAGGCCGAGTACAAGGCCCGCGGCCGCGCACGGGAGCGGGGATGAACGTGGCGGTCAGAGTCCTCAGCGGTCAGGCCGAGCCTCTGCGCCTGGCCTTCAATGCCGCTGCCGCGAGGGTGCGCCTGCTGCTCCTCGTTTCGCCGACCTGAGAGGTGTGCCGGCAGGGGGTCTCTGCCATCCAGGAGGTGCTGCTCGCCAGGGAGCCTTCCGAGGCGCTTGCCGCGTTCGTCGCCTGGGTGCCGGTGCTGGCCGGCGACCGCGAACCTGACGCCGGGACCCTGGCGCTGGCGCCTGACGCCAGGGTGCAGCACTTCTGGGACCCGGACGGAACGCTCGCTGCGCCTTTCAAGTCCGTCCTGGCACTGCCGGGGAGGGTGCGGGCCTAGGACGTTTATATTCTCTATCCGCCGGGCGCGCGCTGGGATGACCTGCCGCCCGCGCCGGCCTACTGGCAGCACCAGCTAGGCGACGAGGTCAAGGCGCTTGCCCCCGTTCTGGACGCCGAGGCGATGCTGGTGCAGGCCAGGAAGCTGCTCCGGGCCTCGGGCTGACGCGGCGGGTCTACGTGAGCGCCCGCAACGCCAAGCCCGCCGCCAGCAGCAGCCCGAAGCGCATGTGCAGGCCGGCGGTGCCGCGCACCAGGGCGTTGAGCGCCGCCGCCTCGCGTTCGCGCAGGGCCCGCGCCGCGAGCACGGCGAAGGGCGCCGCCAGGAGAGAGAGGAGGCTCTCGGGCGGCAGCTGGCCGAGCACCACGCAGGCCGGCACCACGCCGAAGGGCGAGGCCGTCAGAGCCACGTAGACGTAATCGGCGGCGGGGCGGCCGAGGACGCCGGCGATCGTGATCTTGCCGCGCGCGCGGTCGTTTTCGATGTCGCGCAGGTTGTTCGCGTGCAGGATGTCGGCGACCAGCAGCCCGACGGGCAGGGAGGCGAAGAACTGCTCCCACGTCAGGCGCTCGACCTGGACGTAGGCCGAGGCCATGACCATGAGGACGCCCATGAAGCAGAACACCATCGCCTCGCCCAGTCCCCGCCGCCCGTAGGCGATGGGGGCTCCGGTGTAGAAGTAGCCTGCCAGAACGCTCGCGACGCCGGCGGCCAGGATGGGCCAGCCGGTGTAGGCGACGATGACGAGGCCGCAGGCGGCGCCGGCCGCGAAGCAGGCAATGGCCGCCCTGTGTACGGCCCGGGCAGAGATGAGGCCTCGCTGGATCACTCCCCCGAGCGTCGCGGCGGGCTGCACGCGGTCGACGAAGTCGAAGAAGTCGGTGGCCAGGTTGGTGCCGGCCTGGATGAGGACCGAGCCGGCGAGGGCGAGCGCGAAAAGCAGCGGCCGGAACTCCTGCTCCGCCGCAACCGCCGTGCCGACCAGCACCGGCACGATCGAGGCTGGGTAGGAGAAGGGCCGGAGCGCGATCCACCACGCCCGCCGCTTCGAGATTTCGCCCGCTGCCGTCACGCCGTCAGCCTACGCCGAACCCATCTGCCGGGTCGAGCCATACTGCCGGACGGTCGGTCCCGCGAGGGCAGGCCGCCGTTACGGACGGCCTCACTCGGCCGCGCGGCAACCTGAAGCTCGAGGGCGCGTTGATATAATCGAAGCTGTCCGGCGCCGGGCAGGAGCGCCGGCCCTTCGCGGTCATCTACGGACTCGCCCCCGCCGCGGGCGGGCTTTGCAGCGACGCACCAAAGGGAACGACCATGACCACAGCCACGACCTCTCCGGAGCAGGCCCGGACCAAGGACGGCAAGTTCGTATACCTCTTCGGCGGCGGCAAGGCCGATGGCAACGCCGACATGAAGGACCTCTTGGGCGGCAAGGGCGCCGGCCTCGCCGAGATGACGAACATCGGCATCCCGGTGCCGCCCGGCTTCACGATCACCACCGAGGTCTGCACCGAGTTCTACAAGAACAACCGCCAGTACCCGGCCGGCCTGGAAGAGCAGGTGCGCGAGGGCGTGGCCTTCGTGGAGAACCTCCTCGGGCGCAAGTTCGGCGACCCGGAACGGCCGCTGCTCTTCTCCGTGCGCTCCGGCGCGCGCGTTTCGATGCCCGGAATGATGGACACGGTCTTGAACCTCGGTATCAACGACGCCGTCGCCGAGGGCCTGGCCCGCGAGTCTGGCGACCGCCGCTTCGCGATGGACTCCTACCGCCGGTTCGTCCAGATGTACGGCGACGTCGTGCTCGACCTCAAGCCGCAGGACAAGGAGGAAGACCCCTTCGAGGTCATCCTCCAGGCCAAGAAGCGCGAGCGCGGCGTCCAGCTTGACACCGAGCTCACTGCGGACGACCTCTGGGACCTGGTGGTCAGGTTCAAGGAGGAGATCTGGAAGCGGAAGGGCATGGCCTTCCCGGAAGACCCCTGGCAGCAGCTCTGGGGCGCCATCGGCGCCGTCTTCGGCTCCTGGGAGAACCCGCGGGCGGTGGCCTACCGCCGCATTTACGAGATCCCCTCTGACTGGGGCACCGCGGTCAACGTCCAGGCGATGGTGTTTGGCAACCTTGGTGACGACTGCGCCACCGGCGTCGCCTTTACGCGCGACCCGGCGTCCGGCGAGAAGGTCTTCTACGGGGAGTATCTGATCAACGCCCAGGGCGAGGACGTGGTCGCGGGCATCCGCACGCCGCAGCCGGTGACGAAGGCGGCCGCGGGCCCCGGGCAGGTCTCGCTCGAAGAGCTGATGCCGGATGTATTCCGGCAGCTGGACGAGACGCGCGAGGTCCTGGAACGCCACTACCGGGACATGCAGGACATCGAATTCACGATCCAGAAGGGCAAGCTCTGGCTCCTGCAGACCCGCAGCGGCAAGCGCACGGCGAAGGCGATGGTGAAGATCGCCGTCGACTTCGTGAAGGAGGGCCTGATCTCCGCCGATGAGGCGATCCTGCGCATCGAGCCCGACAAGCTCAACGAGCTCCTGCATCCGACGTTCGACCGCAACGCCCGCCGCGAGGTGCTCGCTACCGGGCTCCCGGCCTCGCCCGGCGCCGCGGTGGGCAAGATCGTGTTCAGCGCCGACGACGCTGTCGAGATGGCGAACCGGGGCGAGCAGGTGATCCTTGTCCGCATCGAGACGTCTCCGGAGGACATCCACGGCATGCAGGTCGCGGCGGGGATACTTACGGCGCGCGGTGGCATGACCTCGCACGCTGCCGTGGTGGCGCGCGGGATGGGCCGGACCTGCGTGGCGGGCTGCGGCGCGCTACAGATCGACTACCGCAACGAGAGCTTCTCGGTGGAGCTGGAGAACCATCGCACGGTGACGCTGCGGAAGGGGGCCGTGATCAGCCTGGACGGCAGCACCGGCGAGGTCATGCTCGGCTCCGTGCCCGTCGTCGCTGCCGAGCTCGACGAGGACTTCCAGACGATGATGAGCTGGGTGGACGAGCGCCGGCGCCTCAAGGTGCGCACGAACGCCGACACGCCCGGCGACGCGGAGTTGGCGCGCAAGTTCGGCGCGGAGGGCATCGGGCTTTGCCGCACCGAGCACATGTTCTTCGACCCGGAGCGCATCCTGGCCGTCCGCGAGATGATCCTTGCCGAGGACACGGAGGGCCGCCGGCGGGCGCTGGAGAAGATCCTGCCGATGCAGCGCCAGGACTTCGAGGGCATTTTCCGGGCGATGGACGGCTACCCGGTGACGATCCGGCTCCTCGACCCACCCCTGCACGAGTTCCTGCCCAAGACCGAGGAGGAGATCGCCCAGGTGGCTCGCGACCTCGGGCGCTCGGTCGACGACGTCCGCCAACGCAACGAGATGCTGCACGAGGCGAACCCGATGTTGGGCCACCGTGGCTGCCGCCTGGGCGTCACCTACCCGGAGATCTACGAGACCCAGGTGCGGGCGATCTTCGAGGCTGCCGTCAACGTGACGCGCGAGGGCGTGCGTGTCATCCCCGAGGTCATGATCCCGCTGGTGGCCGTCCCCGAGGAGCTGAAGCTGCTCCGCGCTCTGACGGTCGAGACGGCTGAGCGGATCATGAAAGACGCCGGCGTCAGCATCGAGTACCTGGTCGGCACCATGATCGAGCTGCCGCGGGCGTGCGTGGTCGCGGACCGCATCGCAGACCACGCCGACTTCTTCTCCTTCGGCACGAACGACCTCACGCAGACCACGTACGGCATCTCCCGCGACGACTCGGCGCACTTCGTGCCTTACTACCTGGAGCACGGCATTCTGACCAGCGACCCGACGGTGAAGCTCGACCAGGTCGGCGTCGGCGAGCTGATCCGCATCGGCATAGAGCGCGGGCGGCGCACGAAGCCAGCCCTGAAGGTCGGGATCTGCGGCGAGCACGGCGGCGAGCCGACCTCGGTCGAGTTCTGCCACCGCGAGGGCTTCGATTACGTGAGCGCCTCGCCCTACCGGGTGCCGATCGCCCGCGTCGCGGCGGCGCAGGGCGCTCTACGCGACCGCGTCGCCGTCGGCGTGAAGGCGGAGTGATCGGAAATGTCCGGCCTCGAGGTGCCCGCGGAGGGGACGCCTCTTGTCCGGGCCGAGAGGCGGCCCGGACAAGAGGCGCACCTGGCAAGCGCCGGCCATTCGCCGCGTCACGATGTTTGGCGCTGGTGTGTAGCCTGTCCACGCAGACTCCGCCTCGCTGCGTTCCGCGCGGCCGGGCCCTGGGACGTCGTGGCTTACGAGACTACGGCCTCGCTTCGCCCGTTTCGACAGGGCCGTCCTCCGAAAGGGAAGCTCGCAACCGCGCTAAGGCTTGAGAGTTAGGCGGTAGACGTCTGCGCGGCATCTTCGCGCCAGACTTCGAAAAAGACCTCTGTTACACGCGGGTCGAACTGAGACCCTGCGCCCTTCTGGATCTCGGCGAGGGCATCCTCTGGCGTCCAGGCATTCTTATACGGGCGATTGGAGATTAGGGCGTCGTACACGTCTGCGACGGATACGATGCGGGCGCTGAGAGGAATGTCCTCTCCGGAGAGCCCATCCGGGTAACCCTTGCCGTCCCAGCGCTCATGATGCCAGCGGGCAACCTCGCGCGCCGTGCTCAGGTAGCTCCCGCTAAGCAGGCTCTCGCCATCGAGTGTGTGCCGCCGGATCACCTCTCGCTCTTCGGGAGTGAGCCTTCCGGGCTTGAGGAGGATGGAGTCAGGCACGGAGATCTTACCGATGTCGTGCATACGGCTAGCCAGCACTATCTCTCTGACCCGGGCCTCGTCCCCCACGAGCCGCTGTCCCATGAGGCCAACCCAGTGCTGGAGGTTCTCAAGGTGTCTGGCCGTGGTGTGGTCGCGCGCCTCTGCCGCCGCCGCCAGGCGGGCGATGTTCTCCATGTAAGCGTCGCGCTCGCGCGCTTTGGAGACGCGCAGTTCGCGCATGAGCTGCGCTGCTCTTATGGCGACGGCCGCGACATCGGACATGCGCGAGAGGATCTCCAACTCGCCCCGCGAGTAGCGTCTGACTTCGCGATTAGCCACGGAGAGCACGCCGACGAAGATGTCGGTGACCCATAAGGGTTGGAGCACCGTCGTTCGGACACCAAACCGCCGGAAGAACTCGGCCTCTTCGTCACTAATGAAGGGCCTGATGGCCGGATGCTGCAGATCCGGGATCACCCAAGGCTGCTTCCATTCAGCCAAGAGACCCACGCTTTGCCCCTCGGGGCGAGCTACACGGCTCATGCTGCGCAACCGGACCTCGAGGAGTTCGCGCCAGCGTTCGGCTCCCGCCTGCCAATCTGGCCAGGAGGGGTCGGTATAGAGGTTGCGGGCGAGCTGGCCGGAATCGAGGTCGTAAGAGTCTATGGCGACGGAAGTCGACTTGGTTGCTTCCGCGACCTGCTGCGCCAGTATGCCTAGCACTTCCGGGACGGAGTTGGACTGCAGGACGACCGAAAGCATCTCCGTGACGGCAGTCATGGAATCCGCGCGGGCTTCGACGTTTGCTAGAAGCCGCGTCCCTCTCACGGTGCGCAGGCAGAACCTCGCCGTCAGTACCGCACGGGCCAAGTCGCCGTCCTGAACCTGCTCGGGCGGGCCGGCAACGACGAGGCGATAGTCGCCCGCGACTCCGTCGATGGGGACACTGAGGAACTGAGCCGTCTCGTCTCTGTACAGTGCAGAGCACTCGAAGATGCCCTCGACTCTCAGTGGGTCAAGGGCGGGCGATGGCTTGCTGCCGGCGAACCATCTGCAACGTCCACGAGGGTCCCGGAAGAAGATGTCGACGCCGGCGGCACCCAGATCGGCGGCCGCGAGTTCGAGCGCCACGATGACATCGTTCTTGATGACCGAGTGGACGTCGTCGAGTCCCGCCGGTTCGCGAAGTAAATCTTCCGCCGAGAGCGCCAACGCGCGCTCTATCGGGTTGTAGACCATTTCAATGTACTTATCGGTTGCCCCTTAAGCCTGCCGTAGGGTTGGGCTGTGTTCCAGCAGCCCTGCCTGCCCACAGCGCAGGCAGTCGGGCTCGGTGTTCAGGCCTCAACAAGCCAGCAGGGCGCTCTGAAGCGGCCCCGACTGGAGGTCGCGACTCACGCAGGTATCGTCGCCGGAGAGCACTGATAACTCCCTACGGGAATTGCAGCATTAGAGGCTGCGTCCATGTCGATAGCGCCCACAGCGGCCTTGGGAGGGGTAGTCGCTCCAACTCTGCCGGGACCTGACGCCCACGTTCACGTTGATATAATCGCGGCACGGTGCGGCGCTTCGTGCGTGAGGGTGCGACGCGCTGCCGCCGTTCCCAAACTCGCGCCTGAGTGGCCAACTGCAGGGACAGATGCGTGCTAGCAACAATAGGGGCGCCGTCGGCGTGAAGGCGGACTAGGGCGCATGGCTGCCGAGCCGGCGACGGCCGGCACCTCCACGCCGCCACTGGCCGGGTGGCCCCTGGCATCGCTGCCGGCCCGCGTCAAGGTAGCCCTCCTCCTGGTCGCCGTCGGTCTCCTGACCATTGCCGGCGTTGTCGCCTCCCGTGAGTACCCGCGGCCGGGCCTTCGCGACGCCACCGAGCTCGAGCGTCAGATCATCGCCGTCTTCCGGGACCCGGCGGTGGAGGTCTGGGACGAGACGCTGATCGGTGACCTCCTGGTCGAGCGCTTCTATATTGCCGATGTCGTGACCGGGGAACGCTACGTAGCCGACCTCCTCAAGGGCCGCATCGACGGCATCGAGGTCGTGCCGCGCGAGGACCAGCCGGAGGCAGCGGTCTACCTGTTGAAGAGCCGCGAGATGCGCCGCGACAAGGCGTTTTTCAATGCCTACCTCAAGGCCGTCGTGGACCCGGCGGCGCTGCCCGGCCGGTACCTCGGCGCAGTCATGCCCTCCGGCGACAGCGACGCCTTCCCAGTGAATTACACGGGCGAGCTGCCGGCCGAGCGCTGGGCCTTCGCGGTAGGGGACTTCAGTGACCCGTACGCTTATGCCCTTCGTCAAGATTACAGGGAGATCACGGCGCCGCGCGGCATCAACGTGCGCGGCTACATCTACGTCCTGAATACGTCGGACTTGCTGCCCGTCTTCAAGAGCGAGTTCGGCCTCGGCAAGACCGTCTTCGTCTCCGAGCTCCTGGTCGTGGACGCGACGGCGCGCGACAACAAGGTGGTCTACTTCCGTCTGCTGGATCAGTACCCGCGCTCTCCCAACCCCTGAGTGCGGCCTGATGCGCCTTCAAACCCGGAGGTTCCGGCCTGCGCCGGCGGGCCATTGCCCGCCGGACGAGATGGCCTCCGTCCCCACCTGCCGTGATACCGTATCGCCAGCGATAGGGAGGGTGCCATGAAGCTGGGCGTGATGATCGAAGGCCAGGAGGGGCTGAACTGGGAGCGCTGGAAGGAGATCGTCCGGGCGACCGAAGAGCTTGGCTACGAATCTCTCTGGCGCTCCGACCACTTCTTCTCCCTGATGGGCGCCCGCGACCGTGACGCCCTCGAGACCTTCGTTTCCCTGGTGCACGTTGCCGAGAACACGTCGCGCATCCGCTTCGGCACGCTCGTGTGCTCGATGACCTTCCGGCATCCGGCGCTCGTCGCGCGCATGGCCGCGGGCATCGATCGCCTGTCCGGCGGGCGTTTCATCCTGGGCATCGGGGCCGGCTGGAACGTGCCGGAGCACGAGGCCTTCGGTATCCCCTTCCCGCCTCTGAAGGAACGCATGGACATCCTCGAGGACTCGGCGGCGATCATCACGGGCCTCTGGCGCGAGCCGTCCTTCACGTTCAAGGGCCGCGTCTTCGAGTTGAAGGACGCGCGACTCAACCCCAAGCCGGCGCAGTCGCCCGCGCCGCTGCTGATCGGCGGCGGGGGCGAAAGGCGCACGCTGCGCGCTGTTGCGCGCTACGCCTCGGAGTGGAACGTGACGCCGATGCCAATCGAGCGCTACCGGCAGAAGGTCGCTGCCCTCGAAGGGCACTGCGCCGCGGCCGGCCGGGACCCGTCGACTATTGCCCGCTCGATGATGTGCGGCTTCATCGTCGGGCGGGACGAGGCCGAGGCACTCGAGCGGGTGAGGGCGCTGCAGCAGGTGATGCCGATGCTGGCTCAGACGCCGGCGGAGCAGGTGCTGCGCGGCATGGCCGGCCGGGGCTGGCTGGCGGGGACGCCGGAGCAGGTCGTGGTGCAGATAAAGGCGCTCGAAGCGGAGGGCATCAGCCGGATAATGCTCCAGCACCACAACCAGACGGACTTCGACGCGCTGGAGCTCATCGCCGCCGAGGTCATGCCGCGAGTGTGAGCACGGGAACTGGAGCCGCGCGAATGGCTGGCACCTGACGCCGCGCCAGGGCGCATGTCCGGCACGAAGAAGTCGCCTTAGCTCTGTGGCGGGATGTTTGCGTTCAGGCGGAACAGGTTCGCTGGGTCAAACTTCGCCTTCAATTGCGCCAGCCGGTCGTAGTTCGCGCCGTAGGCCTCCCTGACGCGCTCCTGCGGCTCATCGCCGAGGTCATTGACGTAATTCGCCCGCTCGCTGTATGGCTGCATAGCCTCCCAGAACTCGCGAGCCCAGGCTACGCACGCCTGCGCCTCCGCTGGATCGGACCAGGCTGCGGTTGGGAAGAAGTTATGGTGTGGGAAACGGTGAGGGAAAGCCGTAGCACCCGGCGCGACGCGGACAGCGGCGTCGTGGAGATGCTGCAGCCCGACCGATGACGTCCCGTTCGGCAAGCGCGCGGCAAAGCTGAGCAGGACATCGATGGCGCCATCGCTGATGTCGGAGACAAGGCTGGACTTCCAGTAGTACGAGTAGCCCTTAGGGAACGCAGCTTCGAGGAGACGCTGCATATCGACATAAGGCATCACGGCGACAGTGTCGGCGGCCGGTTTCAGTGCTGTGCGCAGGGGCCGAAGAACGGCTTCGCCCTCGCCGACATCTCCGGAGAAGCAGGGCACAACCGCAATCGCCCTGCCATCCGGACCGGACAACATGGCGACGATACAGCTGAGTTCATCCGACGCGGTTTCGCGAACTCGTTGTAGGTCTGGAGCACCTCGCGCCCGGCATCGAAGGGATACAGCAGCATGCCGCCGAGAACGGGGCCCTGCTCGTGCAGGACGTATTGGAATGAGGTGACGATGCCGAAATTCGCGCCGGCGCCGCGGACTGCCCAGAAGAGGTCCGTGTTCTCCTCGGCGCTGGCGGCGATCAGGCGACCCTCAGCGGTGACGAGGTCGACTGAGAGCAGGTTGTCGCAGGCGAGGCCGTACTTCCCGGCCAGCCAGCCGTAGCCGCCGCCGAGGGTCAGTCCTGCGATTCCCGTGTCGGGCACAACCCCCATCGTCGTGGCCAGGCCGAACGCTTGCGTGGCCCGGTCGAACTCACCAAGCCTGAGCCCGGGCGCCGCCCTTGCGATCCCCTGCGCGGGGTCAACCCAAACACTTCGCATGAGGGCCAGGTCTATGACCATGCCCCCATCGCAGGTGGACTTGCCGGCCGGGTTGTGCCCACCGCCGCGGACCGCGATGACGAGCCCTGCCCGGCGGGCGAAGTTGACCGCGGCGATGACGTCGTCGACCGTTGCGGGCCTCACTATCAACGCCGGGCGCCTGTTTATGGTTGCGTTCCACACGCGGCGGGCGCGCTCATACGCTTGGTCGGACGGAGTAATCACCTCCCCGCGGAGAAGAGAGCGAAGAGAGTCCAAGCTAGCCGTTGTCACCATCGTCATGCCCTCTCCGGTGTGTCCCGCCGCACGGCGCCCCGCGCGGGCAGAGCCATGCCTCGCGGCGCCTCAGGGTCTCGGGCGCGTTCCTAGCTGCAGGCCAGGTGGTCGGCCAACTCAACGATGTCGCCGACTCCCGGGGACACGTCCGGCCACGAGTGTGGATTTTTCGCGAACCAGCTCACGATGTCACCCAGGCCATCCACGTCATCCGGGAGGTCTATGCCCAGGATGCCCTCGAGCGCCGCGGCCACCGCTCCCGCATTCCGCGCCCATTCGAGGTTAGTGTGTCCGAATTCCTCGCATCCCCCCTGGTGGCCTCCCTGTGCGCCGAAGCGGGTGCGGCGCCGGCCACGACGGCCGACGCCAGGATGCCGGCCGCAAGGCCCATCATCAACCGTGATTTCATGTCCCTTGCCCTCCTTCTGCCGGACGTCCGCCGGGCTCGGTCTGAGCCGCTGTCCGGCGAATCGCCCGGTAGGGGGAAGTTAGCGCTGAGCGCAGGGCGGGGCGTCCGGTGAACTACCCAAAGTCGGGGATTGCGGGAACTACGTAGGGGAGGCGGCCAATAGGCCGTGCTGGAGAGCGTAGGCTGCGGCTTCGGCGCGCGAGTGAATGTCGAGTTTGAGATAGACGTTGCTAATGTGGCGCTCGACCGTCCTTACGCTGAGTACCAGATCCTGAGCTACCTGCGTGCTGGTCATACCGGCGGCGATCCGGCTCAGCACCTCGACTTCGCGTTCGGTGAGGTTGTGGTGTGCCGGGAGGTCGTCAGCTTCCGGGGCAGGGGGCCGCAGGAAGCGGTGGATCTCGCGCACCAGGCGCCGCCGGTGGGCCAGGGGACTCGCGCTGTTGCTCTCGAACGGGAGGAAGCGGGCACAGGGCAGGCGTGCGGCCAGTTCGCGCCCCTGTGAGAAAGGTATCCATGGATCGTCCAGGCCGTGAATCACTAGCGTGGGTGTGGTCACCCGTTCGAGGACGGCGCCGACGTTGGAGTCGAAGATCGCTTTGATCACGGCCGCCTGGACCTGCGGCGTGGCGGCAGCCTTTCCGATGTCGCGCAGTTCGCGCTGTTGCTCGACAGAGAGCTCCGGGGCGTCCGTGAACTCGAAGATCGGGAAGCCGAACTCCGCGGTGTACTCGATCATGGGGCCCTGGCGTTCCAGGGGCACGATCTCGCGCCCGCTGACAAAGGCGCTGTTGAGCACGAGATGCGAGACGCGCTCCCCGTGCCTGGCCACGTAGTAGATGCAGATAGGTCCCGCCAGGTCGCCGAGGCTCAAGAGGTTGAAGCGCTCCAGCGCCAGATGATCGACGACAGCTTCGAGGTCCGCGAGGAGGGAGGTCGAAGCTCGGGGGGTCACGGTCCGAAAGCCCCGTGCCGCGCATGTCGTAACGGACCAGGGTGAAGCCATCAGCGAGTTGCTGGAGGAAGCGCCGGGACGTGGGCATGTCCCACTCCATCTGGAGGTGGACCGGCCAGCCGCAGGCGTACACGAGCGGCGGCCCATCACCAAGAGTTGCGTAGGCGATCCTGACGCCGTCCCGGGTCGAACAGAAGCCGATCGCTTGTTCCGCCATTTGCCGGCGCGCTAATCAGAGTGGAAACGATGCGCGGCGTTCTGCGACTCGGGGTAGTGGCTCTCCCTCCACGGTAGCCGGGCTACGCCAGCGGCGTCTCCCCATCGATGATAGGGACTCCGTCGCCCCGGGTGGCGCAGGGAGCGCGAGAAGTCGATGAAGGTCTCCTCCTCCTTGGCGTGCCGGGGTCGGATGGGGCTCGCGTCCGACGCGTCGGCTCCGTTACCCGAGGACCAGGGGCACAAGCATTTCTTCGGGCAGGAGGCCGCCGTGCATGCCCTTGAGCGCATGCACATTCGGTTCGCCGGCGTAGGTAATGGCGCCTCGGCCGCAAGCAATCGCAACGTAGTCACCGGCGCGCGCCCGGGCC
>DATLYJ010000180.1 GCA_035574915.1 Dehalococcoidia bacterium
ACGGAGTTCACCTTCACCGGCGAGCAGAACGACCCCAACGGCTTCGAGTACCTCCGCGCCCGCTGCTACGACCCGGCGACGGGGCGGTTCCTGTCGCGCGACCCACTGGGCGGCGGGTACCCGTAGGCCGGCGGCAACCCGGTAAACTTTGTGGACCCGACGGGGCTGTACCGGCAGTGCGGCTGGAGCGCTCGATGCCAGGCGGTCCATTGGTGGGAGTCCACGGAGATCGGCGATTAGGTGGGACCATGAGCGAGACTCCAACGTGCTTCAAAATTCCGGTCAAGCGTCCATCACTTAGTAATCCAGCGAATCTTGCGTTATTTGTCATGCTTTTCTCTGGAACTCGATTGGCCGCTACGCTTGCTCGGCCTCATCCTCCTGTCGTTCATCATTGGAATTCACTTCAGCGGTGCGCCAGCAATAACACTTGGCTTGGAGTCTCTACAAATAACGCTGCTGGGGACGTTCGCGATAGCGTACAAAGACATTGTCGAAGTACAAGTCCGAGGCCGGAATGATAAACCCTTGTTATGGATGCGCCTCCGTCACATGCGGCTGATGTTCGCTTTCCCGCTGCCTATTCCGGTCCCTCTTAGGTCTGTGTGGGTCCCCATAACGCCAGCGGACATTACTGAGCTCGTCACTCGCCTTGAAAAGCACATGCAGTCCCAACACGACTGAGCCCACAGACGACCAGAACGACCCCAGCGGCTTCGAGTACCTCGGCGCCGGCCCTCAGTCGCCGGCGGGTTCGGCGCTAGCTATCGCCTCGCGCTCGGCGTCTCGCAGCGCTGGCGGGGGCGCGCCGATGCGGTAGCGCCGCAGCTCCGGCAGCTTCACGGCGACGATGCCGACGACGGCAATGCAACCGGCGCCACCGCTGACCACCGCGATGGTCGCGTTGGTGGCGGCGGCGACGAGCCCGGACTCCAGCGCGCCGAGCTGGTTCGAGGCCCCGATGAACACCTGGCTCACCGCGCTCACGCGGCCGCGCAGCTCGTCCGGCGTCGAGAGCTGGATCGTCGTCTGGCGCAGGACGACGCTGAGCTGGTCGGCCATCCCGATGAAGGTGTAGGCGGCGAGCGAGAGCGGGAACCAGCGCGAGAGGCCGAACACGATCGTGCCGGCGCCAAACAAGGCGACCGTGATGAGAAGGGCGCGCCCGGTGTTCACGATCGGCGGCCGCACGAGCAGGCCGACGGCCATGAGGAAGGCGCCCATCTCGAACGACCCCTGGAGGACACCGTAACCCAGCGCACCCACGTCCAGGATGTCGGTGGCGTAGATCGGCAGGAGAGCCGTCGCGCCACCGAGGATCACGGCGAACATGTCCAGCGCCATCGCGCCGACTAGCACCTGCCGCCGCACGAAGTTCACCCCCTCGATGATGCCCTGCATGCTCACGGCCCGCCGCGGTCCAGCCTGGGGCCTGTAGCTGACCAACGAAACGAGGGTCAGCGAGCAGGCGATGAGCGCGACGTGGGCCAGGTAAGCCGCCTCCATGCCGCCCAGCTCGATGATCACGCCGGCGACGGTGGGGCCGGTCAGGAATCCAAGAGTGCGCATGGAGTTGCTGATACTCACCGCCTGCGTGAACTCGTCCGGCGGCACGAGAGAGGGCAGCAGCGAAGCGCCGGCCGGGTTCTCGAACGACGACCCCACGGCGACCACGACGACAAGCCCGAAGATCAGCGCCAGGCTCGTCCAACCGCCGGCGGTGGCCATCGTGAGCACCACGGCGCAGGCGAGCGGCAGGGTCTGGGCGGCGCGGACAATGTTGCGCCGGTTGTACGTGTCGGCCACGGCACCGCCGAGCAGGCTGAGGCCGAACGCGGGAAAGAAGCGCAACAGCCCGAGCAAGCCGAGGTTGAGGGCCGCCTCGCGCGTGTCCCCGGAGAGCAGGTTCACCTGCCAGGCCATCGAGGCCTGCAGGAGCGTCATTGCCGTGCCGCCGAAGAAGCGCTGGCCGGCGTAGAAGACGAAGGCGGGATGGCCCAGCGGCGCCAGGGGCCTGTGTCGCCCCTGGTCCTCGGTCACGTGGCGGTCACCCCTGAAGCTCCTTCCGTCGGGCCCCGTGAAGCCGGGACCGGCGTCGATAGCCTAACCTTATCGGGCGAAGGAGGACGGCGCCATCGCAAGCGAGAGCTGCCGACGGAGGAGGCGAGATGAGCGGACTGCGTGGCTTCTGCGAACGTCTATGGCTCGGCGAGGTCGACACGGTGTTCGAGGCGCATCCTGTCGCCACGCCGTATAAGGGCCGGGAGGCGGAGGAGCTGGAGGATGGCATCCTCTACTACAAGGGCCTGGCCTCGGCGACGACCATTGACACGGGCGATGGCCTGGTCATGCTCGACACGGGCGCCCGCAACGACGCCGAGCCTCTGTTCAAGGCCGTGCGGACCTGGCGGCCGCGCGCGAGGCTTGCGGCAGCAGTCTTTTCGCACCACCACGTCGACCACGTCTTCGGCGTCGGTCCCTTCGACGACGAGAGCGCGGCAAAAGGCGCGCCCCGCCCGGTCGTCTACGGTCACGAAGCCATCGGCGGCCATTTCGAGCGCTACAAGCGCACGCGCGGCTGGAACGGCGCCATAAACCGCCGCCAGTTCGCCGCGCCGGCGACGGTGCCCCTTGACTCGGCGATGCCGTGGCCAGCGGAGTACCGCTACCCGGATGTCTCCTTCAAGGACAGGCTGGCGTTCCGCCAGGGAAGCCTCACCTTCGAGCTGCATCACTGCCGCGGCGAGACCGAGGACGCCACGTGGACGTGGGTGCCGGAGAGAAAACTGCTCGCTCCCGGCGACCTTTTCATCTGGGCGGTGCCCAACGCCGGCAACCCGCAGAAGGTCCAGCGTTGGGCGGGCGAATGGGCGGCTGGCCTGCGGGAGATGGCGGCGCTCGGCGCGGAGGTGATGGTGCCGGGCCACGGCTGGCCGATCTTCGGCGCGGAGCGCGTCCGGGCGGCGCTCTCCGACACGGCCGCCTTCCTCGAGGACATAGAGGGCCAGGTGCTGGCTCTCATGAACCAGGGGGCGTCGCTGGACGCCGTCCTGCACTCGGTGCGCATCCCTGCGGAGGCAATTCAGAAGCCGTATCTCCGGCCCGTGTACGACCATCCTCAGTTCATCATCCGCAACGTCTGGCGATACTACGGCGGCTGGTACGACGGCGAGCCCGACAACCTTCTGCCCGCGCCTCGGAGTGAGCAGGCGCGCGAGTGGGTTGACCTGGCGGGAGGACTGGCGCGAGTCCTGGCCCGCGCCGACGCCCTGCGCGAGGCGGGCAACCTGCGCCTCGCCAGCCACGTGATCGAGTACGCCGTGCATGCCGAGCCCTCATCGCGCGAGGCGCACGACCTCCGCGCGGCGATCTACGAGGCCCGCGCGCGCCTGGAGACGTCGTCGATGGCCCGCAACCTCTTTCTGTTCGCGGCCGGGTCAAGCCGGCTCGGAAAGCGAGACGCCTTCGAGGCGGCGCCGTAATCAGCGGCGCCGGGCGCGTGCTGGTCTTCGTAGCGGGTGGCAGGCCGCCGCCGTCCAGTGGCGCCAGCGCGCCAAGCGCCCGAGGAGGTTGGGCGGCGCGGACGCAACGAGGTTGGAGCCCTTCGGCGCGGGCCGAGCCGCGGGGAAGGTAGCTACCGAACCAGCGGCGGACGGAGGCTACAGGGAGCCGGAAGCCTCGAAAATGCGGCCGAGCGCGACGATGAGGACGCCGACGATGGCAATGCCTACGAACTCGAGGATTACCGGGCCCCTCAGGTCGTCCGAGAGGTGATGTTGCACGAGACCGGAAGCCATGTAGAAGACAATGAGCAGGAAGACGGCGGCCAGGTAGCTCTCCAGCGGCAGGAAGTACAGCGCCCACCGCGCCTCCGCCACCACGAGGCCGACCACGGCGGCGTAGACCAGCGCCCGCACGGGGTCGGCTTCGGCCTCACGGAGCACCTCGACCGAGAGAAGGAGGGTCACGAGGCCGACGGCGACGGACGCCGGCACGAGCGAGACGTCGAAGGTGTAGGCGACGGAGTAGAAGGCGAAGGCCGTGAGGTAGGTGCCGATGTTCAGGACGAGTCGCGCCAACGGATACATGTGGTCCTGGACATCCACCGAGGCGTAGTCCGCGTACATGACGAGCGCCATCAACACGCAGCCGGCGAAGACGCCGGGCACGGCCCAGTAGCCCCGCAGCACATCCTCCATGAAGAGCCCCGAGCCGAGGGTGAAGAGCGCCGGCAGGAAGAGGAACGGCGCCGTGCCGGCGATGTCGCCCTGGAAGTCTCCCCGCGGGTGAGTGCGAAGGATGCCGTCGGCGGAGATGGTCACCAGGGCGGTCACCAGCAGGAGCATCCAGGAACGTGTGGGCTCGACCGCGAGGAACAGGAGCAGGCCAATGCCGTAGACGGCAACCAGGAGCGCCAGCCTGGAGGTCGGAGGGGTCGGGCGGGCCGAGGCGGCATGGTAGAGGTCGGGCTCGGGCGCAGACGGCTCGTAGTCGAGGTCGAACGCCTCCTCCAGGGCCGGCGTCAGGGCCTCGACGGCTTCTGGTCCTTCGACTTCGACCTCAGGGGCCGGCTGCTCGGCCTCTTCGCGGCTCCTGCGGCGGCGTGTCCGCCGCGGCGGGGCCACATGGGCCGGTTGTTCTTCGGGCGCCTGCACCATAGGGTTACCGCCGCTTCACGGCCTGGGCGATTGTAACGGGGGGAACAAAGGCGGGCAACTCGAGGAGAGCAGTCGCCGAGTGCCCGGGGCCTATGCGCAGAGGCTTACTCCTCCGCCCACAGCGGCTTTTCCAGGCCGAATAGCTCGGCGGCGTTGCGGTACCAGAGGAGGTCCTTCTCCTCCTCGGACAGGCCCAACTCCTCGAACATGCGCTCGAAGCGCTCGACGTGCTCATGAATCTCGTCCGCCGGGCAGTCGGAGCCGAAGATCAGCTTCTCGATGGGTATCTCCTTGCCGATGAGGCCGCGTTCCATGGCGTGGCGCTCGAGCGTACGGCCGCCGGACATGTCGAAGTAGACCCAGCGCCGCCAGCGCGCCACCGAAGCGGCCTCGTCGTAGTTACCGGTGCCGCCAAAGTGCGCGCCGATGATCTTGAGCCGCGGGAAGCGATTGGCGATGGTCTCCAGGTGGAAGGGCCGCATGTAGTTAGCTGACGTCTCGCGCCCACCGCGGAGGCCCATGGCCGGCTGGGGTTCCGGCTGTCCGGGCCGCCAGTTGCGCCGGGCCTCCTCGTAGTCCGCCCGCGCCTTCGCCATGGCCGCGTCCATCTCTCGCAGGCGCCTCGCCGACTCAGGGTCGCGCCGGGGATGGCGGGCAAGGAGGTCGATCCCGCCGCCGATGACGCCGCAGTGGAAGAGGATGGGCATGTCCAGTTCCTCGGCGGCCTTGTAGGCGGGGTTATGGTCCGGGTGGTCATAGGGCCGGGGCGTGCCGATCACCTTGAAGCCGCGGTACCCCATCCGGTGGAGCTGATATACGCGCTCGTAGGTGACCTCGGCAGGGTCGATGACGGCATGAGGCACGAAGAGGTCATCGTGCTTCATGGCGATCTCGAGCGACTGCTCATAGGTCAGGCCGAAGCGGCCGCCGCAGAGGAGGCTGGCCTTCACGGTACCGACCTCACGCAGCCGCTCAGCCAGGTGGTCGACGGCCTCCTGGGGCGTGCGCGGGCGCTGCTCGCCCTCGCTCGGCGCGCGCCCTCGCCCGCGGCGCCGGGACCGGGCATCCTCGGCTTCGGGCATGGTCGGCGGGGGCTGCATCCAGGGCGGGCCGCCCGGACCGCCCCGCGGGAAATGAACGTGGATGTCCCAGATTCTCGAAGGCATGCTCTCTCCAGACCTGCGGTTGTTGGTCGATTCTAGCTTGAAGGGGGCGAGAGGGCGTCTAAGCCCGCGCCCGCACTACGAGAACCGGCGCCGGGCCGTGCAGCATGCGGTCCGTCACGCTGCCGAGCACGGAGCGCAGCAGGCCGCCGCGACCATGCGAGGTCATGATCGCGAGGTCGATGGCGTTTTCCTGTTCGTAGACCCCGAGCTGTTCGGCGATCGGTCCGACGGGGACAGCCGTTACGGCATCTGGCACGCCGATGCGTTCCTTGAGCTCGCTAAGGTAGCCCTCGGCAGCTTCGCGCATGGCGTCGAAGAGGTCCGGGCCCAGGGCTATCGTCTCGCCCGACACGATGGGCAGCGGCACCACGCGCACCAGGTGCAGCCGGGCCGCGAAGGCCGCAGCCCAGGTCAGGGCAACGGGCAGTGCCCCTTCCGCCAGGCCGGAGCCGTCGAGAGGCACCATGATCTGGCGGAACGGCGGGACGGTGTCACGGCCGGCGGCCTGGGGCCCGATGACCAGGATGTTGCGGTCAGAGGTGTGCAGCACTTTGTCCGCGACGCTGCCGATCGCCCAACGGCCGATCCCGGAGCGGCCGTGCGTCGTCAGCACAAGCAGGTCGGCTTCCTCCTCGCGGGCAATCTCGACAATCTCGTCCGCGGGCACGCCGGTCCTGATCTTCTTCCGGACGGTGGCCCCGAGCTTGGCCCCGAGGTCGGCAACTGTCTTGTCCAGATACGCTTCGAGGAGGTTCAGCTCGCGCTGGATATGGGCCTCGGCGCCCCTGAGGCCTTCGGACTCGCGGTACGTCTCGACGATGCCGACGAGCATGACGTCGAGGTTGCCAAGGGCGCGCAAGAGCGGGATGTAGCGGAGCGATGCCTCGGAAAGGGCCGAGCCGTCGAGCGCGGCTATGACCTTGAGGTCGGGCAAATGGTTACTCCTTCTTCGCCCGGCGGGACGGGGCCTAAGGTGGCGCGGCCGGGAGTTGCTTCCTGCTGCACATATATACCTCAGCCATCGGGAAGGAGGCGAGTTCGACTCCTTCGGCACTGCGGCAGACGATTTTGTCGTCTCGCAAGGTCAGGAAGCTCACGCTGGGCAACACCACTCGCCGGCCGGTGCAGAGATAGACGACCATGCCAGCCCCCGTGCCTTCTTCCTCGGACTGCTGGGCGGACACGATGCCTCTCCTCCCAGATGCTAACGGGAGGCCGAGGAGTGGACTGAGTGCTGTTCGGCCCCTTCGGCAGGGACGGGCGGCCCTTATCGGCGCTCGGGCATGCGCCTGGCGATGTAGGCGGCGGCCTCGGAGCGGCGCTTGAGGTTGAGTTTGCTCAGGATGCTGGAGACGTAGTTCTTGACCGTCTTGTCGCTGAGGTAGATCTCGGCGGCGATCTCGCGGTTAGTCTTACCCTCGGCGATGAGCATCAGGATCTTCTGTTCCTGCTCCGTCAACTCGTTCTGCTTGTCACCCTTGGGTTGGGTGGCCATGGTGCGCATCTGGTCCATGACGCGCTGGATGACCTTCTGGTCCAGCAGCGATTCACCCTTCGCCACGGCCTCGACGGCGTCGGCGAGTTGCTGGCCGCGGGTCTGCTTGAGCAGGTAGGCAGAGGCCCCGGCCATGATCGAGGAGACGATAGCCTCGTCGTCGGCGTAAGAGGTCAGCATGATGAGCTTGGTGTTCGGCAGCTCGGAGCGGATATCGCGACAGGCCTCCACGCCGGAGCCGTCGGGCAAGCGCACGTCCATGACGACCACGTCCGGCTGCTTCAGGATCGCCTGCTCCACCGCTTCCTTGACCGTGGCCGCCTCGGCGATCACGGACAGCCCGGGGCGGCGGTTCAGGAGAGAGCGCAGTCCCTCACGGACCACGTCGTGGTCGTCCACGATCATCACGCGAATGTCGGCCATGGCTGCTGCACTCCCGTTCGGCTACTCACGGTACCAAAGTACACCTGTGCTACCCGTGTGGCAAACGTGTTTGTAACGATCTCTTCTAGTCGCGACTCTCGGCCGTCTTCTCGACTTCGATTGTGCAATTCGCGAGTAGGGCCACGAGGGCCCCGATAGCGGCGACCACCGGCGCCAGCACGGCCACACCGACGCCGACGGTCAGCGGGAACTCGGCGACCGTCCTGTCGTCCTGCTTCACGATCACCCTGCGGACGTTGCCCTCATGGACCAGCTTCTTGACTTGCTCCACGATGTCGCTGCCGCTGAGCGTCTGGCGGCCTTCTGCCATCTTTTCCTCCTTTGCGGGCGTGGCCGTCAGGGCGCTGCCGGCCCGCTCGACGCCGCGACCCACTCCAGGTAGGCGGCGCTGCCGGCCACCACGGGGATGGCTATGAGCTCGAAGTTCTCGTAGGGGTGGATGGCGGCCAGCAGGTCGTTCAGGGGCTGGACGAGGTCGGAGGTCGTCTTCGCGACCAGGAGGGCTTCCGCCTCCTCCTGGACCTCTCCTTGCCACCAGAATATGGACTGGACGCCCGATGCAATGTTCACGCAAGCGGCCAGCTTGTGCCGCACGATCGCCTGGGCGACCTCCGAAGCGGCGCCGGCGGGCGTCGTGACGAGCACCACGACGACATCCCGGCCGGACTCCATCAGCTTCCCTCCAGGAAGCTCAACAGGACATCGCGACGAGGATTGTCGCGGTTCGTGTCGACGAGCACGATACGCTGCCAGACGCCCAGGGCCGGCGATCCGCCGAGTACCGGCACCGTTACCGACGGCGCCAGGAAGGCCGGCACCAGGTGGTCCGCCCCGTGCCCGGGCGAGCCGTGCCGGTGGCGGTACAGGGCGTCGTCGCGGGGCAGGAGCCGCTCGAGCGCGGCCTCGAGGTCGTGCTCGGAGCCGTCGCCCAGTTCGATGACGGCGACCGCGGCCGTGGCATGCGGCACGAAGACGTTGAGCAGCCCGTCGCGCTCGCCGGCGACGAATCGGCGCGCCGCGTCCGTGAGGTCGGCGTAGCGCCGGGAGGCCATGTCGAGCGACAGCCTCGCGGTCTTCATCGGCCGGAGGCCAGGTCCTCGAGCAGTGCCAGGCAGAAGCGCGCGGAGTCTTCCAGATTGGCGATCGGCAGGGTCTCGCGCACGGTGTGGAAGTCAAAGCCGCCGAGTCCGACGACGGCGACATCGATCCCGTGCCGGGCGAAGTTGTTGGCGTCCGTCGCTCCGCCGGAGGCGATGAACTCGGGCGTCAGTCCCACACGGCGCATTGCGCCGGTCACGCGCGCCAGGAGAGGGTGCTCCGGCGGAAGCTTGTAACCTCCGAACTCCTCCCGCAGGTCGCAGCGCACGGCGCCCCCTGGAAAGGCGCTACGGACATCGTCAACGAGGGCAAGGACCTGCTCGCGCAGGGCCGCGAGCTTCGCCGGGTCGCGGCTGCGCGCCTCGGCGGTGAGCGTGGCATGTTCGGGGACGGCGTTGGCGGCGCTGCCGCCGCTGATCAGCCCGATGTTCGCTGTCGTCTCCTGGTCTATCCGGCCCTGCGGGAAGCCCGCGATGAAACGGGCCGCCATCTGGATCGCGGATATGCCCTTCTCGGGCTCGACGCCGGCATGGGCGGCCCGGCCGGTGAAGTGCAGTTGGGCGCTGATCCGGCCCGGGGCTTCGACTGTGATCTGGCTCACGGGCCCCTCGCCGTCGAACTCGACGCCGAGGCGAGCCCTGATGAGGGAGTAGTCGAGGTTGGCCGATCCGACAAGGCCCGCCTCTTCGCCGCGGGTCAGGACGATTTCGACGGCCGGCATCGGGCGGCCCGAGGCCGCGAAGGCTGTCAGCCCTTCGAGAATGGCCGCGATGCCCGCCTTGGCATCGCCGCCCAGGACCGTGGAGCCGTCCGTGCGCACTACGCCGTCCACCACCAGCGGCTTGATGCCTCGTCCTGGCTCGACCGTGTCGAGGTGAGAGCCAAGGAGGAAGGGCTCGTTGCCGGCGCCCAGGGTCGCTATCAGGTTCCCGTAGGCGTCCTCGCGGACGCGGGCGCCCAGGCCCTCGAGGACGCGGGTCACGTGCCCGGCCACGGCGGCCTCTTCGCCCGAGGGGCTGTCGATAGCAACGAGGTCAAGGAATGTGGCGAGCAGGCGGCGGCTGTCGATCAAGGCCGTACCTCCAGGTCTTCACTCATTGTAGCGGCGCAACTGTGGCGGATTTGGTGCGCTCCGGGGGCCAGGAGGTTCGCGCCTTACAAGCCGCTGACGATAGACTTTCAGCCTAGATGAGCAACCCTGCCGTCGAGGCGGAGCGGGCCGAGACTGCACTGCGCCGCGCCGCCCTGAGCCCCCGCACAGCGAAGCTGGCAGCGCTGACGTTTGCCGCCGCGGTAACGGTCTACCTGGGGATCGCCGCCTACCGCGCCTCCGACGAGACGCAGTACGAGCTGCGCCTCATACCCTACCTGGCGTACGACGACAGGGTCGACTTCGCCTACTTCTACGCCGCAGCCGACATGGTCTGGCACGGCGACCTGGATGAGGTGTATCCGGAGAAGCACGAGTACATCTTCTACCCCGGCGACCCCGCCTTCGATCTCATCGGCGACGAGTACGTGAAGGCCCGGCTCCTCACGCGCGGCAACTACTACAACCCGCCGCTGGTTGCCATTTTGCAGGCGCCGCTCACGCTGCTGGGGTTCAAGTGGGCGTTTTGGACCTTCTCGCTAATTAGCGCCGGCGCGTTCGCCGCCTTCGTGCTGCTCTTCTGGTGGCTGGGTAGAGGCATCCCCGAGCTTCCCCTTGTGCTGCTCGGCACGGTCGCGTTCCAGCCCGTGCACGAAGCGATAATCATGGGACACCTGTCATTGTTCTTCGTCTTCGCGCTGGGCGCCGGCTTCTTTGCGTTGCGCGCCGACCGGCCGGTCCTGGCGGGCCTCTTGCTGTCGCTGCTGGCGCTCAAGCCCCAGTGGGCCATCCTTCCTGGTCTCTTCCTGCTCGTGCGCGGGGAATGGCGCGCCCTGGCCTCCATGGGCCTCGCCGCGATGCTGCTGTTCTTCGCGCCGTTCCTGGTGGCCGGCTTCGGGACGTTTGCCGATTATGTGGAGTTCCTGCGGGGGCAATCGAGCGTCGACGTCGGGAACGCGCCCCACATGTTCAGCTGGAACGGGTTCCTCTCGAAGCTGGAAGCGAACCAGATCGCCGAAGTCTATACGGCCGACGTCAACGAGCCGCTGCTCTACGCCCTGCAGGCCCTCACGCTGGCTGTCGTGGTCATCGTGTGGCTCGGCCGCGACCTCTACCTGGGCGTGGCGGCAACGATCGTCGGCATGTTGCTGCTCAGCACGCACTCCGTGTGGTACGACTGGGCGTTCCTGGTCGTGGCGGCCGCGGCCCTGACGCTACGGCCCGCCCCGGCAGGCGTACGGGCGCAACTGTGGGTACTTCTCCTGGCGCTGTTCATAAGCAGCAGCCAGTCCGTGGACACCGTGTTCGCACCCGACGGGCGGCACGGCTTCATACACTGGTCGGAGGCAGGCTTCTTCTCGGTGACGCTCGTCAGCTTCGCCTTGCTGCTGTGGTGCGCCGGCCGCGCCGTGCTGGAAGGCCGCCTCCAGTTGCCGTCCATCCCCTGGCCGCGCGCCGCCAGAACCCTGCGTCCGAGGCCTGACTGACGCCCTGCCACTGTTCGCCTAAAATAGGCGCGCCTCAGACCCTGGAAGGAGACGTGCCGTGAGCGAGCGCTGGCGAGACGCCTACAAGCGAAAGCTTATGTCCCCCGAGGAGGCCGTGGCCCTGATCCCGGACGGTGCGAGCATTGTCCAGCCCCTGGGTGCGGGCGAGCCGCCGGCGATCCTGGGCGCAATCGCCGACGCCGCGCGGAGGGGCCGCTTCACCAACCTCACCATGCGCGCTCTCCTGCCATTCGCGGCCACCAAGGCGACTGTGCTCTCGCCGGACCTCAAGGATGTCATCCACTGGGACTCCCTGTTCCTCGGCGGGGCCGACCGGGAAGCCTACCGTGAAGGCCGGGCCGTCTTCACGCCGAACTACTTCCACCAGGTGCCGAGGCTGCTGAGCGAGTTCATCCCCGTGGACGTGACGATCGCCTGCGTGTCACCGATGGACAAGCACGGCTACATGAGCTTCGGCGTGGCCGTCGAGTACACGACGACGGCGGCGCGGGTGGCGAAGAAGCTCATCGTCGAGGTCAACGAGCACATGCCGCGCGTACACGGCCAGTCTTTCGTGCACGTCTCGGAGGTCGACGCCATCGTCGAGAACCACCGGCCGCTCCAGGCCCTGCCGACGCCCCCCATGCGCGCCGAGGACGAGGCGATAGGCGGCATCATCGCCGAGATGGTGCCGGACGGCGCCACGGTCCAGCTCGGCATCGGCGGCGTGCCGAACGCGGTCGCGCATTACCTGGCGAGCAAGAAGGACATCGGCATCCACTCGGAGATGTTCGTCGACAGCATGGTGGACCTCATCGAGAGCGGCGTCGCCAACGGGTCCAGGAAGAGCTTCCACCCCAACAAGGCCGTCTTCACCTTCGCCGCTGGTAGCCAGCGCATGTACGAGTTCCTGGACGATAACCCGCACTGCGAGGCCTACCCCGTCTCTTACACGAACGACCCGGCGAACATCGCCAGGAACAACAACCTCATCTCGGTGAACGCGACGATCGAGGTGGACCTGACGGGCCAGTGCTGCTCGGAGTCTATCGGCTACCAGCAGTTCAGCGGCACAGGGGGCCAGGCCGACTTCGCCCGCGGCGCCTTCAACTCTCCCGGCGGGAAGAGCTTCATCGCCTTCTACTCGACGGCCAGGGGCGGGGAGGTCTCCCGCGTGGTGCCAATGCTAACGCCGGGGGCAGCCGTTACGACTCCGCGGCAGGAAGTCCACTACCTTGTCTCCGAGTACGGTTGCGCGCTCGTCAAGGGCAAGTCGATTCCGGAGCGAGCGAAGGCGATCATCGGACTCGCCCACCCGAAGTACCGCGACTGGCTCAGGGAAGAGGCGCAGAGGCTCGGCTACCTGTAGCCTCACGGCTCCGGCCACCCGGCTCCGGGGGCGTGCTGCTCCTCGGTGACCGCTGCGCTATGCTCGCGGGGAAGGAGGCCTATGCAGGCCGGCCGCACCCTGAACGTCCTGTGGGCGACCGATGGCAGCGCCGCCTCGCGCAGCGCCGTGCCGCTCCTGCGAGAACTGGTGCTGCCCGTTGCCACCAGGCTTACGGTGCTGACCGTCGGTCCGCACCCGCTGTTTAGCCATGCCCGGCCCGACCCGGGGTTCCTCAGGAAGGCCACGCCAGCCGCCCGGCGATTGGCCCTCGCAGAGGCGCGGGAGACGGCGGAGCGCGAGGCGATGGCCCTCGACCCCAGCGTCCCTGTCGAGCCGATCGCGGCATGGGGCCATCCCGTCCAGGAGATCCTCACGGCTGCCCGCCGGACGAAGGCAGACCTCATCGTGCTGGCGGCGAAGGGGCACTCCGACCTGCGGATCGCCCTACTGGGGAGCGTCAGCGACGGCGTAGCCCGTCTCGCGACGACGCCGCTCCTGGTGGCCCGCCCGGGCGCCGCGGGACCGAGCCGAGTCGTCGTCGGCTACCACGACAGCGTCGCCTCCAGGCGAGCGCTGTCCTTCCTCACACGGCTGAGCTTGCCGGCGAGCGCCGAAGTGGTGCTCGTAACGGCGGTCGAGCCCCTCGCCGTGCCGGACGGGACGCCGGCGGCAGCGAGGCGGCGGCTCCTGGCGGAGGCTTCCGGAGCGGACGCCCGGCGGCGGGAGGAAGCGGCCAAAGCGCTCGAGGCCCTCCGCGCTGAACTGGAGGCAGGGGGCCGTCGCGTAGAGACGGAAGTAGCGGCCGGTCCCGCAGCCGAACAGATCGACCAGGCGGCGCGGAGACACCGGGCCGGCCTGATCGTGGTCGGCTCGCGCCGCCCGGCGCCGGGCGCGCAGTTCTCCCGCGGGCAAACGGCCGAGAGGCTGGTCCGCCACGCCCATAGCTCCGTACTGGTGGTGAGGTAGGCGTGCCGCGCTCCTGGCCGGAAGAGGCCCGCAGCAAGACCGTGAGCGCCGAGGCCGCGCTCTCCAGGCTGCAGTCCGGGCAACGGGTATACATACAGGGCGGCTGCGCCACGCCACAGGCCCTCGTGAGGGCGCTCGTGGCCCGAGCAGCGGACGTGAGGGGCGTGGAGATCGTGCATCTCCACACCGAGGGGCCAGCGCCCTACACGCACCCGGACCTTTCAGCCAGCTTCCGTCACAACGCGCTCTTCATCGGCAAAAACACGCGCGAGGCCGTCAACGCCGGCCGGGCGGACTACACGCCCGTGTTTCTCTCGGAGATCCCCGGCCTCTTCAGCGACACGCTCCCGCTTGACCTCGCGCTGGTGCAGGTCTCCCCGCCGGACGCGAACGGGTTCTGCAGCCTCGGCATCTCGGTGGACGTCGCGAAGCCCGCCGCAGAGGCTGCGACGACCGTCATCGCCCAGGTGAACCCTCTTATGCCCCGCACGCACGGTGACAGCTTCCTCCACGTGTCCCAGATCGACTGCCTCGTGCCGGCGGAAGAGCCGCTGCTCGAGTTCGAACCGCAGGCCGCGGACGAGACCGCGCACCAGATAGGCGCTCACGTCGCGGCGCTGATCGAGGACGGCTCCTGCCTGCAGATGGGCATTGGCGCGATCCCGAACGGCGTGCTCGCGGCGCTCCACGGCCACCGCCACCTCGGCATCCATACGGAGATGTTCAGCGACGGCCTCCTGGAGTTGGTAGAGCAGGGCATCGTTGACAACCAGGCCAAGAACTACCACCGGGGCAAGGTCGTCACCTCGTTCATCATGGGCACCCGCCGCCTATACGACTTCGTGCACGACAACCCGATGATCGAGATGCACCTGGTCAGCTTCACCAATGACCCCGTTATCATCGCCCGGAACGAGAAGATGGTGGCGATCAACTCGGCGATCGAGATCGACCTGACGGGCCAGGTCTGCGCCGACAGCATCGGCCACGTCTTCTACAGCGGCATCGGCGGGCAGACTGACTTCGTGCGCGGCGCCGCGATGTCGCGCGGCGGTAAGCCGATCATCGCTCTGCCCTCGACAGCCGCCTCGGGCGCCGTCTCCCGCATCGTACCCGAGCTGAAGCCGGGCGCCGGCGTCGTGACCAGCCGTGGCGACGTACACTGGGTGGTCACGGAGTACGGGGCCGTGAACCTCCACGGCAAGACGGTGCGCCAGCGCGCGGAAGCGCTGATAAGCATCGCCCACCCTGCCTTCCGGGAGGAACTGGCGGCCGCGGCCCGGCGCCTGTATCACACCGACTGAGGCCACGCAGTCCGCGCCGGCGTCATAGCGCGAGCGCGGCCCACCTGGCGGTTGCCCCTCGGCAACTGGCCGCCGCGCTCAACCCTGCCTGGCCTCGAGGACGCAAGAGGCAGGGCCGGTGGACCCTCCGGCCGGACGAGGCTTCCGGCTGCGAACACGAGGCGGGCTACAAGCCAAGCTTGCCGGGGCTGAGGATGCCCTGGGGGTCGAGAGCTGCCTTGAGGCGCCGCAGGACCTCCATGCCGGGTCCAAGCTCGCGGTCCATGAGGTGGGCGAGGCGGATGCCCGCGCCGTGGCAGTATTCCATCGAGCCGCCCAGGTCCTGGGCTGCCATCAGCAGGTGGTCGACGACGGCCCTCAGGCGGGCATGCCCGCCCTCGGCTTCCGGCAGCATGAGTGAGGCGGAGAAGAGCTCCGGCGCCGTCCAGAGGCCGCATTCGCCGAGGGATACCCCTTCCCGGGCCGCGGTCTCGTGGCAGATAGCGCGAAACGCGAGGACCTGCGAGGCCGGCAGGGCGACGTGGATGTAGTCGAATGCGACGCCTTCGCGGCGAGGGTCGCGCGGCGGCGCCATCGCCCGGCGCTCGCGCGCGAAGCGCTCGGCGATGACGTGGCGGTTGTCCCACAAGCCGCGAGCCTCGTCCTCCGCGAGG
>DATLYJ010000181.1 GCA_035574915.1 Dehalococcoidia bacterium
CGAGATGACCGAGCAGGAACGGCGCCTCTACAGGCGCCACAGAGGCGGGTGACATGGAAGACGTCGGCCGTGCGGTAAAGAAGATCGAAGAGGGGGAAGCCTGGGAAGAGACCGACGAGGTGGTCGAGGTAGAAGTGAAACGACCGCTCGACAAGGTGGCGCCCGTGCGTCTGCCCTCGGACACATGGGAGGACCTGCGGCGCGAGGCCCGTGAGTTAGGCGTCGGCCCCACCACCCTGGCCCGCATGTGGATTCTCGAGAAGCTGCGCCAGGCGCTGCTGGCGAGGAAGTCAGCCTGAACCCACACGTCGCCGTCGAGATCGACCTCCAGGGGCAATCTCCTCGTGAGCCGGCGCCGGTTCGCCAGCCTCGAGGAGCAGGACTTTCTGTGATGCTGGAATGGGACCCGTGGTTGCCGACCGCCGCCCCCGGCACGTACGATGGATTTAGACCATAACAGACCAGAACGAGGAGCGCCATGAGGCAGGTCGGCGTCTACGAAGCGAAGACCCAGCTCCCCCGCCTTCTGGACGACGTGGAGCGAGGCGAGACCATCACCATCACCCGCCACGGCCGGCCTGTCGCGCGGCTGGTGCCGATCCGCGGCCGGCGACGGAGTGTTCGTGAGGTCATCGAGGCGCTGGAGGCGTTTCGTCAAGGCCACACGCTCGGCGACATCACCATCCGGGAGCTCATCGAAGAAGGACGGCGCCACTGATGCCGTTCGTCCTCGACGCCTCCGTGGCCCTGGCCTGGTCGTTCCGCGATGAGCGGAACGCTTACGCGCACCGAATGCTCCGCCATCTGGAACACGATCCGGCGCTGGTGCCTGTCGTCTGGCTGCTCGAAGTCGCCAACGGCCTTCTTGTCGCAGAGCGCCGGGGACGGCTCACCGCGGCGGATGTGGCCACCGTCTGCGCGGCGCTCGCAGATCTCCCCATCGAATGCAGCGAGCTGACGCTCGAACACGCCTTCGGTCCTGTGCTGGACCTGGCCCGAGCCCATGGGCTCAGCGCTTATGACGCGGCGTACCTAGAGCTGGCGATGCGGGAGGGGTTGCCCCTCGCCAGCCAGGACGACGCCCTCCGCGCCGCCGCCCAGCGGGCCGGTGTTCCCCTGGTGGAATGAGGTCCGCGACGTTGGACTCGCTCCAAACGGCCAACGGCCTGTCGCTCGTACACCCGCTTCCACGGCGCGCAGCCCTGACGTTCGAGTCGCCGCGAGTCGGTCTTGCCCGGGACCTCCCAGACACGTAGGCCCCCTCTCTTCGTCTCCTTCGAACTTGCGTCCGATCAGGCGCACGCCGCACCCGTCGATTGAAGGCGCCTTCCGTGAGGGACCCTTTGCCACTGTGGAATAGGAGCCGCTCCATGCAACTGCTCGCCATCCGCGCCGCAGGGTTCACGGCCACCGTGGACGCCTGCGCCCAGGACGGGGGCCAGCTCTGGTTCCTCTCCCTGCTGGGCAGCCAGCAGGCGGTGCGGGTCCTCTGGGCCCGTCTCGTGAAGGGCGAGACCGCCTACCTGAGCGCAGACGAGTTGACCGGCGGCTCGCCCTGCTGGCTGGCCCGCGAGGCCTGGGGCACGTGGCGTTTCTACGGCGGTCGCCTGCCGTCCGGCGCGGCGTACCACGGAATGCTCGTGCCCGACACCGCCGCCTACCTGTGCGACCGGCAGGACTTCCTCCTGCTCGCTCGCACCGAGGAGGAGGCGCCCGCGCTCCACTACCGCTTCCTGAACCGCCGGGTCGAGCTGCCGCTGCACCCGTCATGGGCGGCCTGGCTCTGGGAGCGGGGACTGGCGACGAACGAAGTCGAGGCGCTGGAGTCGCTGGGCGTTTACGCCTACCGCTGTCGGCCCAATCCTCTCGCCCTGCAGCGGGACATCGGCGAAGCGGTGCGCCGTCATGCGCTCCTCGTCCCGGCCGACGAACTCGCGGCGGAGGCGGTTTAGCCGTGCGTCTCGAGGCCGTCGCCAACGCGGGGTACTATCCCACCCCGCCGTCTGTCGTCGAGCGCATCGCCGCCCTCGTGCGTCCCGCTCGCCCTACGTCGCGACAGACGGTCCGTCTTCTCGATCCCTGCTGCGGGGCCGGGGCGGCTTTGCGTCAGTTCAGCGACGCCGTCGGCGGCGAAACCTACGGGATTGAGATCGAGCGCCAGCGGGCGAAAGAGGCCCGCAATGCGCTCGACCGCGTGCTCCACGCCAGCGCCTTCGCGGTCCGGCTGGCCCACGATGCGTTCTCCTGCCTATGGCTCAACCCGCCGTACGACCACGACGACGAGAGCAAGCGGCTGGAGCACGCCTTTCTGACGGCCATGACCCGCGCCCTTGTCCCTGGCGGTCTCCTGGTGCTCATCGTGCCGCAGAAGCGGCTGGCGATTTCTGCCCGCTACCTGGGCGGCCACTACAC
>DATLYJ010000182.1 GCA_035574915.1 Dehalococcoidia bacterium
GAGACCCTCGCCGCCTCTATCGCCGAGGAGTCAGACACGATCATGGACGTCTACGAGCCCTACCTGATGCAGATCGGCTTTCTGGACCGCACGCCGAAGGGCCGCCAGGCCACGCGCCGCGCCTACGAGCACCTCGGCGTCACCTATCGGGCCCCGACTACGCAGCGCCCCCTCTTCGACGGCTAGTCGGGCTCCGCCACCTCTGCTGCTGATGCGCCCGCGCGCCGTCCTCTTCGACCTCTTCGGCACCCTCGTCCACTTCTCGCCCGAGGGCTACCGCCGGGTGCTCGCCGAGGTCGCGCAGGTGCTCACCGCCCCGCCCTTTGAGTTCGCCCAACTCTGGGACGCCGTGCGCGCCCAGCGCGAGACTACGATGGCGGGCACGCTCGAGGAGGGCCTGCACTACGTCCTCCGGACCCTCGGCGTCTACACGCACCTGGACCAGTTCCGACGCGCGGTGGACCTCCTGCACGAGGCCGATACCCGGATCGAGCCGTACCCCGATGCCCTGAGCGCGCTGCGGGACCTGCGCCGCCGGGGCCTGAAGGCCGCGGTCGTGGCGAACGCGGTGGCCACTACTGCCAGACAGTGGCCGGCATCCGAACTCGCGGCGCAGGTCGACGCCGCCGTCTTCTCGTGCGAGGCCGGCGCGCGGCAACCCGATGCTCGCATCTACGCCGCCGCCTGTGACAGGCTCGGAGTGCCAGCTTGCGACTGTCTGTACGTCGGCGGCAGCGCGTCTCCGGGGATCGCTGGCGCCGAAGCCGCAGGCATGCACCCCATCGTGCTGGTCCGCGAGGACAGCGAGGAGGCGCGCCCGTCTCGGGGACACGACTGGCCCGGCCCGAGGGTCAGGTCGCTCGCGGAGCTGGCCATGCTGGTGGGACCCGGCATCGGCAGGAGGCGCTAGGAACGTACGGGAGGATTCATGCGCCAGAACTTCAGCGACGGTACGCCATACGAACCTATCGTTGGATTCAGCCGCGCCGTGCGGGCCGGCGGCCACGTCTTCGTCTCCGGCACGGTGGGCTGGACCGAGGAGCTGCGGGTGCCGGTGGATGCAGACATGTACGAGCAGGCGCGGCTGGCAATCCGCCACATCGAGCGCACCTTGGCCCGTGCCGGGGCGACGCTCTCCGACGTCGTCCGGACGCGTATCTTCACGACGGACATCTCCCGCTGGGAAGACATCGCCCGCGCTCATCGTGAGGCCTTCGGTGCCATCGGGCCGGCCGCGACGCTGGTCGAGGTCAGCCGCCTGGCGTCACCGGAGATGCTGGTGGAGATTGAAGCGGACGCGCTGCTGGCGTCGGACGCATGAGAAGAGCGCACAGGCCGCCCGGCCGGTGCGCTCTTCGTTAGCGGTACGGAGCCTTACCCGCCGGAGCCCCCCGCGGGCGCGGTCTCGATGACCTTGCCCTCTTCGGGGGCGGCCAGCTTCTCGTAGGTCATGCGGTAGAGGTTGGCGTAGATGCCGTCCTTGGCCAGCAGCTCCTCGTGGGTGCCCTCTTCGGCAATGCGCCCGTGGTCCATCACCAGGATGCGCGTCGCCTCGCGGATCGTCGATAGCCGGTGGGCAATGACGAACGATGTCCGGTCGCGCAGGAGCTCCCGCAGGGCCTGCTGAATGATCACCTCGGTGCGGGTATCGACGTTCGCCGTGGCCTCGTCGAGGATCAGGATCTTTGGCCGCGCCAGCACGGCGCGGGCGAAGCTGATCAGCTGCCGCTGTCCGACCGAGAGGTTCTGGCCGCGCTCGTGCAGGAAGGTGTCGTAGCCGTTCTCGAGGCGCAGGATGAAGTCGTGAGCCCCGACGGCCTTCGCGGCCTCGTAGACCTCCTCGTCGGAAGCGTCGAGGCGGCCGTAGAGGATGTTGTCCTTCACGGTGCCGCTAAAAAGGAACGGGTCCTGTAGCACCACACCGGTGTGCCGGGTCAGGGAGCGGCGGGCGATCTTCTTGATGTCGATCCCGTCGATGAGGATGCGGCCGCGTGTGACCTCGTAGAAGCGCAGGATGAGGGCCGTGAGCGTGGTCTTGCCGGCTCCGGTTGTCCCCACCAGGGCGATGGTCTCACCAGGCATCACGTGCAGGTTGATGTCCCGCAGCACAGGCACGTCCTCGACGTAGTCGAAGTCGACGTGCTGGAACTCCACTTCTCCGCGCACGTCCGTCAGTTCGATGGCGTCCGGGGCGTCAACGATCTCTGGCTTCGTGTCCAGCACCTCGAAGATGCGGACGCCGCCCGCCATCGCGCGCTGGAGCTGCGTGTACTGCATGACCAGGTCGCGCACCGGCATGAAGAAGCGCTCGATCGAGAACAGGAAGACGGTCAGCGTACCGAGCGTCATGCTGCCGTTCAGGACCTTGCTGCCTCCGTAGAGCACAACGAGGGCGGTAGCGGCCGAAGCAAGCACTTCCACCATCGGCATGACGGCGGCCTGGAGGCGGCCGGCCTGGATATTGGCCTGCATGTTGTCCTGGTTAACGCTGGAGAAGCGGCGCGCGTTCACGTCCTCCCGGCTCAGACTCTGGATCACGCGCACGCCGGAGACGTTCTCCTGCAGGTTCGAGTTGACGATGGCGATCGCCTGCCGGACGCGCATGAAAGCGCGGCGGGCGTAGATCTGCCAGACGCCCGTGACGAGGATGAGCGCGGGAACGACGCTCATGGTCACCAGCGCCAGTTCCAGGTTGCGGTTCGTTACCAGATAGATGACGACGGCGAGGCCGATGAAGTCGCCGAAGATGGTGAGGAAGCCGGAGGAGAGGAGCTCCTGCATCGACGTAACGTCGTTCTGCACGCGCGACATTACGCGCCCGGTCTCGTTGTTGTCGTAGAACTTGAGCGACAGCTTCTGCAGGTGGGCGAACATCTCCGTGCGCAGCTTCAAGAGCACCCTGTGCCCGATCCAACCGGCGTTGGAGAGCTGCAGGAACATGCCGAGCCACGCGCCCAGCGCGAAGCCGAGAAAGAGCAGGCCGTTGCGAGTGACGCCGGCGGTGTCGCCGCGCTGGGCGGCGTCCACGGCGTTGCCGATGACCGCGGGCTGGATGTTGGCGAGTATAGCCGTGATCACGACGCCGGCGACCGCGCCCAGGGCACGGAGCTTGTAAGGCCGCACGTAGCGCAAGATCCGCATGACAACGGCGTGGTTGTAGGCCGCGCCCAGCTCTTCGTCATCCCAGGCGTCGACGCTGCGGCGAAGTCCCTGCTGGCCCATGGTCGGCCGCCCCATGCCGGGGCCCATGCCCATGCCCATGCCGGGCCCGCCCATGCCGCCCATTCCTCCCCAGAAAGCCATACCGCTCCTCCTGCGTCACCGGCCCCAGGGGGCCGCGACTCTTTCCTCTAAGCGCCGGCAGTCCCGCCGGCCTCGCCGCCATCGCCCTCGGACCTGGCGGCAGCCGCCTGGGCCATGCCCTTCAGCGCTTCCTCCTGGTCGCGTAGCTCCAGGTCGTAAATCTGGCGGTAGAGGCCGTCCTGCGAGATCAGCTCTTCGTGAGTCCCCTGCTCGATGATCCGGCCGTTCTGCATGACCAGTATCTCGTCGGCGTTCTTGATCGTCCGCAGCCTCTGGGCGATGACCAGCGTTGTCCTGCCCTGCATGACAGCGGAAAGCGCTTGCTGGATCAGGTACTCGGTCTGCGTGTCCACGCTCGAGGTCGAGTCGTCCAGGATCAGGATCTTCGGGTCGAGCAGGAGCGTGCGCGCGATCGAGACGCGCTGCTTCTGGCCACCCGAGAGCGTGATGCCGCGCTCGCCAACCCAGGTGTCGTAGCCATCGGGCAGAGACATGATGTAGTCGTGGATGCGGGCGATCTTCGCCGCCTCGATGATCTGCTCGTAGGTCGCGTCGACCGCTCCGTAGGCGATGTTGTCGCGGATGGTAGCGCTGAACAGGAAGACGTCCTGCTGGATGATGCCAATGTTCCGCCGCAGCGAGGCCAGCGTCACGTCGCGGATGTCGATGCCATCGATGGTGATGCGGCCGCTCGTGACGTCGTAGAAGCGCGGCAGCAGGTTCACGACGGTCGTCTTGCCGCAGCCGGTGGGGCCGAGGAGCGCGACTACCTTCCCGGGCGGCGCGTCGATGTTCACGTCCCGCAGCACCGGGCTAATGGCGTCGTAGCCGAAGGACACGTGCTCGTAGCGGACATGGCCGGCGATCTTGTCGAGGACGATCGCGTCCGGCTTCTCCTTTACGGCCGACTCCGCGTCCAGGATCTCGAAGATGCGGGCGCCGGCCGCTCCGGCGCGGCTGAACTGGCTCACGACGAAGCCCAGCATTCGCATCGGCATCAGGAGAAGTTGCAGGTAGGCCAGGAAACCGACCAGCTCACCAGGCCGCAGGGTGCCCTCGGTGATCCAGATGCCGCCCATGAAGAGGACGAGCACCTGCGAGAGCATGCCCATGGCCGAGTAGAAGGGCGTATTCGTCGCCTGGAGGCGGTTCTGGGCGAAGTTCCAGCGGAAGAGCTCCGTGGCCTCCTTGTTGAACTTCTCCTCCTCGTAGTCTTCGCGTGAGAAGGCCTTGACGACACGCACGCCGACCAAGTTTTCCTGGAGGACGGTCGTGGTCCGCCCGAGCTGGTCCTGGACCACGTTCCAGATCTTGCGCATCTGCAGGTTCACGACGATCGACCGCCAGGCCACGAGCGGCAGCAGCGCCCAGGCGAGCAGCGCGAGGCGCCAGTCCGTCATGAACATGAGGACGGCAGCTATGCCGATTCGCAGCGTCATGTCCAGGAGGCGCAGGGCGCCCATCTGGATGAACATGCGCGTTGCTTCCACGTCCTGGGTGGCCCGGGACATGAGCTGGCCTGTCTGCTGCTTGTCGTGGTAGGCGTAGCTCAGACGCTGGAGCTTCTCATAGATCATGTTGCGCAGGTCGAAGGCGACATGCTGGCCCAGCCACTCCCCGAGAAACGTCTGCCAGTACGTGAAAAAGCCCCGGAGGGCCGCAGCCGCAACGATGGCCCCGGCCGCGATCACGAGAGTGTTGACATCGCCGCCGAACGCCTGGATCGTGTCCCGGGCGTTGTGGGCGCTGGGCGTCGTGCCGTCGGCGCCGCGCTCCACGGACACGCGGCCCTGGCTAACGCTCACGACGCGCACCTTCTCCTTGTTGATGCGGTAGGTGCGTCCGGCCTCGAGCTGGTCGGAGTTACGGACGGGGATGTCCGTCGTGGATGCGTCGATATCGGCCGCGATTCGGGTGGAGGGAGAAGGCTTGAGGCCGGTGTCGACGGCCCACTCGAGGAGCTTCGGCTGGACCATCGTGAACGCCGCCGCGGCAGCGACGATGATCCACACGAACACGACCTGTTTCATGTAGGGACGCAGGAACAGGAGAAGACGCCAGTACAGGTTTGCCAGCATTGCCTAGTCCTCCACGAATGGGCGAATCTTAGCCTATTCTTACGTTAACGTCAAAGTATCCCCATCCCGGCTTGCCAGGACTGGCCTTCAACCGAGGGCCGACCTGCCGCTCGCTTTTCTGCCGCACACCTTCGGCCGAGCGTTGAAGTTCATCTTTACGCTAACGTAAAGTATCTGCACGGGAGGTGGCCGTCTCCGGCCCGCGCATGCTTGTCGCCGAGCGTTTCAAGGTCAGGCCCATGACCCTGGCGGATATTCCCCAGGTCGTCGAGGTCGAGCACGAGTCGTTCCCGACAACCTGGCCGCAGACCGCCTACCGTCGCGAGCTTTCCAGCAAGATCGCGCGCTACATCGTACTGGTCGACAATGCCAATCCGCTGACCCGTTCTGAACTGCAGGGTCCGCGCCGGTCGATCCTTCGTATGTTCCGCCGGCGGGAAGAGGAGCCGGCCTCGACCGACCGCGTGGTCGGCTACGTCGGCATGTGGCTAATGGTGGATCAGGCGCACATCGTCGCCATAGCCGTGCGCGAGCGCTATCGCGGGCAGGGATTGGGCGAACTCCTCCTGGCGCAGGCCGTGCAGGTCGCCATCGACAGCAACGTCGAGAGCGTGACCCTGGAGGTGCGCCGGTCGAACGCACCCGCCCAGGCGCTCTACGAAAAGTACCGCTTCCTCAAGGTTGCTGTCCGCGCCCGCTACTACTCGGACAACCACGAGGACGCGATCATCATGACCACTCCCCCGATCCAGGACCCGGCGTACGCCGAGCACCTCCGCTACCTCAAGGAGGCCTACAGGCAGCGCTGGGACCGCGAGATCTAGCGCCCCGAGCGGTCAGCGCCCCACCTGGGAGCGCAACCAGCTCAACGCGGCGTCCAGGACGGGATCGCGGGCGGCTGCCACGTCGGCCTGCGTCTGCCGGACGACGGCATCCGGGATCACCCCTGTCTGCCAGAGCGGCCGCTCGCTCACGGGCGTCAGGCTGCGCGCGATGGTCACCCCCAGGGTCGAGCCGTCCGGGAAGGTCTCGAGGCTGACGAAACCGGCACAGCGCCCGGTCTGCGAGCCAAACACCCTCGCCCTCCCGTGGTCCTGCAGCATGGCGGCGAATATCTCTGCCACTGACGTGGTGCCGCTGTTGACGAGGACCGCCAGCGGCCGGCGTTCCCAGGGCTCGCCTTCGCCCTGGCGCACCTCGACGCCGCCGGCGCGAAGCAGCGTGCGCTCGGCCACCTCGCCGCCGATGAAACGCCCTGCCAGGCCGACATCACTGTCCCCGCCGGGGTTGTCGCGCAGGTCGAGCACCCAGCGGTCGACGCCTCCGGCCTCGAATTCGCCGACGATCCGGTCCAGCGCCTCCCGCAGCGTCGACCCGCTTGTGAAAGACCTGATCCGGATGTAGCCGCTCCCGTCGGGCAGCACCCGGCCCTGCGCGACGGGCGTATGCACGATTGCCCGCGTCAGGGGAAATGTGTGGACGGCGCCCGTCGATGGCCGCCGCACCTGGATCGAGATCGGAGAGCCGGGTTCGCCCCGCAGGAGGTCCTGGATGACTTCGATGCCAAGGTTACTCACGTCCTGGCCGTCGACGGACACCAGGAAGTCGCCGGGCAATACGCCCGCGCTGTCGGCCGGGGCGCCGGGGATGGTCTCGCGCACGTAGGTCGGCCGTACGGGCGCTAGCTCTACGCCAATCCCGCCGCTGGGCCGCCCTGTCCGTATGTCTGTCAAAACTTCCGTGCGGGCCGGCGGCAGGAAGAAGGTGTGACAGTCGTTCAAGCTGGCGGTCATGCCGGTGAGGGCGGCATAGCGGTAAGCCTGCCAGGCTTCCGCCGGTGAGCCGTGCAGGACGGCGAGGTAGCTCTCCTTGAACGCCGCCCACATCGTGTCCGCATCCCCGTCCAGGGAGGGCGGCGGCCCCGTCGCGGCGCCGCGCGAGCGCGCCTCAGCCGCCACGGCCCGCCAGGCTGCTTCGAGCAGTGGCCGGGGCTCCGGCTCCGCGATGTGGTAGTCGACGATGCTGCGCCAGGCCTTTCGGATGACCTCCACCCAGCCTTCGCCCAGGTCCTCGGGCTGGGGCGTGGGCCGGGGGACTTCTGTCGCCGCGGCGGGCGGAGTCGCGGTCGATGCGTCCGGATTGGGTGCCGACTGAGGCGACGCGTCGGAGCAGCCCCAGGCGAGTGGCAGGGCCAGCAGGAGCAAGGCGAGGTAGGGAAAGCGTGGCGGGCGTGATACGGCCATGGCTATCGGAGGAGACCTGTCCAGTCTAGGGAGGCCACGGAAGGGCGGTCAAAGCTGTGCTTTGACACTAGCGCGGCGTCTGCTGCGGCGGCTGCGTTCCGGTCAGGCCGCGGGAGCGACCTCGAAGTAGAGGTAGTAACGGTCACCGCGCTCGACGACGAGCGGCTTGCGCCCGGCCGCGACCTGTTCCGCCACGTAGGCAGGCATGATGGCGCCGTAGCCCTTGTGCGGGTAGCTGCGGTCGTACTGGTAGTCTCGGCCGCCTACGCGGATCAGGGTCATCGGCAGGTCGACGTCGTTGAGGTTGAGGAGCGGCAGCGTGAAGCCGTCCACGGCGAAGGCTTCGAGGTCGGTGTCGTCGAACTCCTGCATGGCGGGCCGAGGGCCTATCTCGCCTCCATGCGCTCTTTGAGGATGGTCAGCGAGTCCTCGGCGAGCTGGTCCAACAGCTTGGACATGAAGAGAAAGTCCATGAGTTGGCCCAGCTTGCCCATTGGAGGCGTGTACTCGATGTTGAGCGCCACCTTGGTGGCGTCACCCATGTTGAGGACGGAGATGCGCTCGGTAAGGTCCATGCCCTTCGTGAGGCGCCGAGCGATGGTGTAGCCCTCCTGGTAGTCGGTGATCAAGCCCTCGGTCTTCTGCTTCTGGGGGCCGACCTGCATGACCTCGCGGTCGGTCGTGCCCACGCCGGAGCGCTGAAGCGATGTGATTTGGGTGCCCTTGGCCCACTTCAGCCACTGGGGCCGGGCCTCCAGGTCCGAAACGAAGGCGAAGACCTTCTCCTTCGGCGCCTTTATCTCGATCGAGTTGTCGACTCTCGTCATGCCTTCTCTCAGTAGGGAAACGCAAGCCTTGCCGGGGCCAGAGTGATCATAGGTGAGGCGCTGTAAGAGTCAACGCGAGGCTGAAGTGACT
>DATLYJ010000183.1 GCA_035574915.1 Dehalococcoidia bacterium
GCGGAGGCTCGGCGGCTCCGCGACCGCCTGCACCAGCTCGACCGCCGCATCGGCAAGACCATGGAGGCTGTCGCGTCGGCGCGCATGAGCCGGGAGAAGCTGCGCACTCAGGGCCTCGCCCTCGCGCAGGAGCGCCTGAAAACGGAGGAGGACCTGCGCAACGCCGAGTGGCGCGCGGAGCACTACGCCTCAGCGGCGGAGCGGCGCAAGCAGCGCTCGGCCGCGATCGACAAGATCGCCTCTCGCTGGGAGTCGCTCTCCATGGAGGAGCGCCAGGACCTCCTGCGGGAAGTGCTCGATCGAGTCGTCGTTACCGACGACGAAGTCCGGCCCGTCCTTCGTCCTTGACCCCGCCAGCCGACCTCAACGACGGGCGCAAGGCCGACACCTGGGTCGTCTACTCTGACGGCGCCTCGAGGGGGAACCCCGGCCGCTCAGCCTACGGCGCCGTGGTCTATGACCCCGAGGGCCGGGAGCGCGCGAGGACATCGGACGTCATCGGGATTGCCACGAACAACGTGGCCGAGTACAGGGGCCTCATCGCGGGGTTAGAGGCCGCGCTCGCGCTCGGTGCCCGGCGCGTCGAAGTGCGGATGGACTCGGAGCTGGTGGTGCTGCAGGTGATCGGGCGGTATCGCGTTCGGAACCCGAAGCTCATCCCGTACCATCGCCGCGTGCTGGCCCTACGCTCGCAGTTCGACGAAGTCGTCTTTCGCCACGTGCCGCGAGACCAGAACCGAGTGGCCGATTCGCTGGCGAATCAGGCCCTGGACGCGGCACCGTAACCCGATGACGGATGTCGTCGCCATCCTCCTGGCCGCTGGGGAGTCCACACGCATGGGCCGCCCCAAGGCCTTGCTGCCCTGGGGCGGCCGCGCGTTGGTCGAGTGGCAGGTCGAGCAGCTGAAGCTGGCCGGATGCGGCCGCGTGATAGTGGTCACCGGCCACCGCGCAAGCGAGATCGAGCCCCTGGCCCGCTCTGCGGGAGCGGAAGTGGTCCTGAACGCCGCCTACAGGTCCGGGCGGGCGTCGTCGCTGCGTACCGGCGCGGACGCGGTCGAGGAGGCGGGCGCGGTCGTCGTGCTGAACGTCGACCAGCCGCGCCCGGCATGGGTCACGCGCCGCCTCGTCGATGCCTGGCGGCTGAGGAAAGCGCCCGTGGTCGTTCCCGACCATGGCGGCCGGCTCGGCCACCCGGTCCTCCTGGACGGCTCGCTCCTGCCCGACTTGAGGTCGGTCCGCGAGGAGACCCTCGGGCTGCGCGAGATCATCGAGCGTATGCGCGCGGAGACTGAGCCAGTAGCGTTCGACAATCGCGTCGTTATTGTCGACTTGAATACGCCAGAGGACTACGAGAACGCTTTAGCCGAATTCTATCGAGGCGCATGGGAGGAGACTTAAAGGCCGTTACAATCCGATTAATCGGCCGGCAAATGGTTCTGCCGAGGCCATCCAAACCGCGCTATCGCTTGACGGAGAACCTTAGGCTCCCCTAATCTCACGGCGACAACCGAAGACGCCGAGTCTCCAAGCGGAGAGCGGGGGACCCATTCGAGGGGTGAATGGTTAGCGCAAAACCAGGGGCCCACCTGTGGCCCTAACCCGTCAGAGGGCCTCGCAGGCGTAGGAAGGGCTCCCTCCTCGCGAGGGACTTTTCTTAGCCTCGAGCCAGGACGGGACGCGACGACCAGGGGCTACCTTTCGGTCCTAACCCGGCAGCTAACCTCGTAGGCGTATGAAAGGCGCTTCCTTCACCGAAAGGGGGCCCTTTGCGGTCTGAAGGCAGTACCTCCACGGCGCACCGGACCCAGCCCGGCCGGGACTGCCGATGGCAGTAGAACAACTTCCGGCCAGACTCCCACGCGAACTGCCGGCCCCCGGCGCATCTCGCGCCGCGGCTGCGGCAGTGCTGCGCACCATCCCCTTCGAAAGGGCCGTTCCCGCCGCCCAGCCCAGGCGCGCCGCCTACCTGACTACGCGGCTGCTGGAGATCATGCCCGGGGCGGCAGCCCTCATCCTGATCAGCTCACTCGTCTGGGGATACATCTGGTTCCCCCACCAGCTTGCCGTAGCCCTGCTAGCGTTCGACCTGTACTGGCTCTGGAAGTCCTGGACCATCGCCGTGCACGTGCGGAAGGGGATGCGGCGGATCGCCGAAGCGGAGTCGACAGACTGGCGGGCCGAATACCAGGCGGCGCTAAGCCGCCGCGGCGACGTCCTCCCCTGGGACGGCATCCGGCACGTGGTGCTCGTCCCCAACTACAGGGAGTCCATCGAGAAGCTGCGAGACACGTTGGCCGTCATGGCCGAAGCGCGTGGCGCCCGGTCGTCGGTCATCCCGGTGCTCGCCATGGAGGAAGCCGACCCCGACGCGCGCGCGAAGGCCGCCGTGCTGGTCGACGAGTTCTCAAGCCGCTTCGCCGACCTGCTGGTCACGTTTCACCCGGCAGACCTGCCCGGCGAGGTGCGCGGCAAGTCCTCGAACCAGGCCTGGGCGGCGCGCTGCGCTGTCGACGAGCTCGTCGGGCGCAAGGGCCTGAACCTCGACCTCCTCACGGTCACCAGTTGTGACGCGGACACGCAGTTCCACGCGAAGTACTTCGACTGCCTGACCTTCAAATTCGCCACCGACCCGCAGCGCTACCGGCGCTTCTGGCAGGCGCCGATCTTCTTCTACAACAACATCTGGCAGGTGCCCGCGCCGTTGCGCGTGCCCGACGCCCTGCAGGGGCTGGTCCACCTCAGCCGCCTCAGCCGCAAACGAAGGGTCCTCTTCTCCCAGTCCACCTACAGCCTCTCGATGCGCATGGCGCACGACGTCGGCTACTGGGACCGCGACGTGATCCCCGAGGACTGGCACATGTTCCTCAAGTGCTTCTACTCGCTCGGTGGAGAGGTCGACGTCGAGCCGATCTACCTGCCAGTCGGCAACGACGCGGCTCTCTCGCGAAACGCGAAGGCGACGGTGGTGAACCAGTACCTTCAGGTGCGACGCTGGGCCTGGGGCGCGGTCGACATCGCCTACGCGGTGAAGGAGGCCGTCCGCCGCCGGGAGGTACCCTTCCTGCGCCGCTTCCAGCGCGCCTGGTTCGTGATCGAGAACCACGTAACGTGGTCGACGCAGTGGTTCTTCATCACTCTCGGGGGCAACATCCCCTGGGTTATCGACCAGGTCTTCGGCACGGAGATCATGCCAGATTGGTTCTCGCTCTGGCCGAAGCTCATCCTGACGCCCTGCCTAGCCCTGTACCTGGACCTCATAATCTTCGACCACAGAATGCGGCCGCCGGCGCCAGCGTCCATGTCCCCGCGGCAGCGCGCCGCCTCCCTGGTGCATTGGCTCTTCTTGCCCGTAACAAGCTTCCTGTTCTCCGCGCTGCCCGCCCTGGACTCGCAGGTGCGCCTGATGCTGGGCAAGCGCATGGAGTACAGGGTCACCGAGAAGGTGTGAGAGACAGGCCGTAAAAGCACGGAACGGGATTCACGGACGGGGGAGACGGCGGATGTCCGTGCCGGCGCGCCTGCTTCCTCCGCCCTGGCCCGGACACTCTTGCCCGCTGGGGAACCGGGGGACGACCCCGGGCTCGAGTTACCTCCTGCTGCCCTGGTTCATGCTTTGGCTTAAGAGGGCTTGTCTGTAGAATCGGGCCTGGAGGTTGATTTGTACGGCATCGGCTTGGCTAAAGGCCTCTGGGTCACCCTGAAGCACCTCTTCCGGCCGCCCACCACCGTCCAGTTCCCCGAGGAGGTGCGGCCGTTCCCCGCCCGCGCGCGCACGAACCTCCTCTGGTTCGACGAGCGCTGCACCGGCTGCAGCACCTGCGCCCAGGCCTGCCCCGACGGCTGCATCCTGGTCGCGACGGAGCCGCGCGCCGACGGCAGTCTGACCAAGGTCCGCTACGAGATCGACTTCCGCATCTGCATGTACTGCGCCCTGTGCGTCGAGGCCTGCCCCTACGAGGCGATCCAGGCGGGCGGCACCTTCAGGGACGCCGTTTACTTCTTCGACGACATGTACCGCGACAAGTACGAGCTTACGCGCCTGGCTCACGCCTACCTGCGCAACAACAACTACACATACCCCAACGGCATGAAGGCGCCGAAGTCCGTCATCGATTTCATCGAGGCCGAGGCGGCTGGCTTGCCGGCGCCGCCTCCGGGCGGGACTCACGCCCAGATCCCGAGCCAGCCCCAGGTCAGCCGCGACCGCGCCGGCGCGCTGCCGGCCGCGGGGCGCCAGGGGGAGGCGCTGCGGCGTGGTTAAGTTCAGCCTGAACGGCGTAGAGGTGGAGGCGCCCGCGGGCGCACCCCTCGTCGAGGTCATCAAGCAGAACGGCATCTGGATCAGCAACCTCTGCTACATAGACGGCCTGCCGCCGTACGCAGGCTGTCGCACCTGCCTGGTCGAGATCGAAGGCGCGCGAGGCCTGCAGCTCGCCTGCACCAGCCGCGTCGCCGAGAACATGGTCGTGCGCACGGACACGGGCCAGGTCAAGGATGCCCGCCAGGCTGTGCTCTCGATCATCAACGCCAACCACTCCGACCGCTGCCTCACCTGCCACCGGCGTGTGCACTGCATGCCGGGCGACATCTGCCTGCGGGACGACAACGTCACCCACCGCTGCCTGACCTGCGCCAAGAATTATCGCTGCGAGCTCCAGAACACGAACGAGCTCCTGGAGATGGCCAACTACGAACCCTGGGTGGGCGAGGAACGCACCTACTACGAGAGCGAACAGCCGGAGGCTGACCGCGCCAACCCCTACCTGGAGTTCGACCCGCAGATGTGCATCATCTGCACGCGGTGCGTGCGTGCCTGCGACGAGATCCGTCATACCGGGGCGGTCACGCTGGCCGGCCGCGGCTTCTCGACGCGGATCGCCTTCGGCGCCGGCGGGGCGATCCACGAGTCCAACTGCGACTTCTGCGGCGCCTGCATCGACGTCTGCCCGACGGCGACGTTGCTCGAGAAGCCTAACAAGTGGATCGCGAAGAGCGAGACCTGGGTCTCGACCACCTGCAACAGCTGCAGCGTCGGCTGCACGCTGAGCATGGGCGTGCGCAACGGCCGCGTCGTTATGGTAAAGCCGGACCGCCTCAACCCCGTTAGCTGGGACCAGATCTGCGTCCGCGGACGCTTCCACTACGACGCCGTCAAGCCCCGGCAGCGCTTGACGCGCCACCTCGTGCGCCAGCCGGGCGGGACCTCCATGCCCTCCCCCTACGAGGCAACGCTCAGCCATGCCGCTGAAGAGCTCGCCGGCGTCATCCAACGCCACGGCCCCGCGTCCGTCGGCGTGCTCGTCGGTCCCTGGGCCACCAACGAGGAGGCCTACCTGGCGCAGAAGCTGGCCCGGACCGTGATCGGCACCGAGAGCATCGACTCTACCGCCGGCCCCGTGACGGCAGCCGTATCCGCCGCCCTGACCGAGGCCTTCGGAACGGACGCGCTCCCGTCAGACATGACCCGCCTTCAGACGGCTCAGACCATCGTCGTGGTCGCCGACGACCTCGAATCCAGCCACAACATCGCCGCGCTGCGCATCAAGGACGCGGTCGTCCGTGCCGGCGCCAGCCTTGTGGTGATCAGCTCGCGATACGGCGAGGTCTGCGACTTCATCAACCCGCCGCCTGCCGGCGCGATCATGCCTTCGCCGGTGCGCAGGCCCCCCGCGGACCAGATGGGCGTCTGGCTGCGGCCGTCGCCCGCCGGCGAGGCCGTGACCGTGGCGGCCCTGGGCCGGGCGCTCGCCGCCAACCTGGCAGGAGTCCCGGGCGCGGATATCGCCAGCTCAGGGCCGGCGGAGGCGCCGGGCGTATCCACGGAGGACCTGGCGAAGGCGTCCTCGATCCTCCAGCGCGCGGCCCACTCCGATATGCCCCTGGCCATCGTCTACGCGCCGAACCCGGCCTCGGTCGCCGCCGCCGCGGAGACCGCGCGCGCGGTCGCGAACCTGGCGGTGCTCTGCCGGCGAGATAACGCGGCGGAGTCTCTGATCGTTTTGCCCGTCGAGGCCAACGTCAACGGGATCCGAGATATGGGCGCCGTCCCGGGGGCTGGCGGGCTCGCCCTCGACCGCATGCTCCGGGAGGTCAAGGGCCTGGTCGTCGTCGGAGACAACCCGGCGATGTTCGCGCGCGACAGCGATGAGGTCCGCAAGGCGCTGGAGGCGCTGGAGTGCTTGATCGCCATCGATTCGGTGCAGTCCGACACCGTGAAGCTGGCGCACTTCGCCTTCGCGGACCTGCCTGCTTACGGCAAGGAAGGCACCTTTACCACTGCCGATCGCCGCGTCGCCAGGCTGAGCCGGGCCGAAAGCGCGACCGGCGACCAGCGCGACTGCCTCGTTATCCTCAGCGAACTGGGCGAAGCTCTGGCATCCCGCCTCGGCAACCAGGCCGCGCTGCCGAAGGAAGCGGCCGCCGTGATGGCCGAAATCGCCGCCGCCGTGCCCGGATACGCCGGCGCCAGGTACGAGCGCCTCCAGTCGGGCGTGACGCGGGCCCTGCCAGCGTCGCCGTCCCGCGCCCGCGTGCAGGAGCCGCTGGTGGCGCCGCCGCCCGTAACGAACAGCGCCTTCGTGCTCACCACGGCCCGGACCCTTTACACGAGCCTGGAGGGGGCCGCGATGCGCTCGCCGGAGGCCGACAAGCTGCACCGGGAGGAGTTTCTGGAGATGAACCCCGCGGACGCCGCGGCGCTGGGTATCGGCCAGAACCGGCCCGTAATCGTCCAGAACGGCGGCCGTGAGTTCACGCTCTCGGCCGCGCTCACGGACGCGGTAGCTCCCGGCTCCGTCTTCCTTCCCCTCTACTACGACGGTGGCCTCGTAAACGCCCTCCTCCACGCCGACGGCGCCGTGCCCACTACCGTCACCGTCCGCCCGGCATAGCTCCTCGCCCGCGCGGCGCGCGGCGTCTCATGGCCCTGCCCGGTAAGCCGGGCACTGCTTTGTTAGAATGCTCGCGTGAGCGAGACTAGTCCCGACGGCGCCAGCCCCGAGGGCGACCCCGAGGAGATGGTCGAGGTCGCGCGGGCGCATGACCGTCTCGAGTCCACCATCTGGACGCGGCACCTCGAGGACATGGGGATCCAGGTTCGGACGGAAACGAAGGGCGGCATAATCCGGGCGATTCTTTACCTGGGACGCGTCCCGGTGGCGGTCTACGTGCCACGCAAGGACTACGATAGGGCTCACGAGTTTTTGAAGAAGTTCCGTTTCATCTAGCGATGCGCGTACCGATATTCCCGCTCGACCTCGTCGCCTTCCCCGGCTCAATGATCCCCTTGAACATCTTCGAAGACCGCTACAAGGTCATGGTCCAGAAGCTGTTGCGGGACCGGGAGCGCTTCGGGATCTGCCTGATCAAGGAAGGCAGGGTCGAACGCGGGCCCCTCGGCACGCCTCACGGCGTCGGCACCCTGGCGCGCATCATCCAGATCGAGGAGCAGGCGACGGGGAACTACCACCTCCTGGCGCGCGGCGAAGACCGCTTCCGCATCACCGCCCTGGACCGAAAGAGCGAGCCCTATCTGGTCGCCGACGTGGAGCTGTTCCCGGACGAGCCGGCGCCGCCGCCGGCCCTGGCGATGGTGGCGGCGCGCGTAGCGGCGCTGTTCGACGAGTACTACCGCATCCTTGTGGCGATCAGCGGCGGCTGGCAGCGCGAGGCCGCACCGGGGGAGCGGACCTGGACCTGGGACCTGCCACAACTGGCGGACCGCCACAAGACGCTGATGGAAAGCCGGGCCGCGGCAACCGGCGAGGAGGAGCAGGTGCGCACCCTTCGCCTCCCTAGCCTGCCGGAGGACCCATCGACGCTGTCATTCACAGTCGCCTCTGAGCTGGCCCTGGCGAACGAGGTCAAGCAGGACCTCCTCGAGGCGCCGTCCGTGCTGGCGCGACTGCAGCGTGAGGCGGAGGTGCTCACCCGCGAGCTACCGGCGCTGGAGCAGCGCCTTCAGATGCAGAACCGCCAGCGCTTCAGCGGCTTCGGCGCCCTCAACTGACGTCATCGCCCTCATGCCCCGCCGACCCGCGGGGCGCTGCCGGGAGCGTCTGCTGCGCCGCGGGCAAGCGCGCCTGCGGCGCGAAGGATTGCGCGGTGGGCTCGCAGCACGGGGCGGATCAGGACGGCGCTACAATGCCCCCGTGAGCCTTAGTCCCGTACCCGTCGCCGCAATCGAGGAGTTGAAGCGCGCCCTCTCGCCGGACCGCGTCCTCAGTGAGCCCGGAGACCTCGTCGTCTTCGAATACGACGGCACCATCGAGCGCGGCGTGCCTCAGGTCGTGGTGTTTCCCGACACCGTCGAGGAGGTCTCGGCCGCGGTGCGCATAGCCGGCAAATACGGCCTGCCGGTCGTCCCGAGGGGCGCTGGAACAGGCCTCAGCGGCGGCGCGGTCGCGGCCGTGGGCGGCGTGCTCGTCGTGCTCACGCGCATGAAGCGCATCCTCGAGGTCGATGTCCAGAACATGACCGCGCTCGTCGAACCCGGCGTCGTGAACCTCGACCTCAGCAAGGCGGTCGCAAAACACGGCCTCTACTACGCACCCGACCCGTCCAGCCAGCGCGCCTGCACTATAGGCGGCAACGTGGCGGAGAACGCCGGCGGCCCGCACTGCCTCGCTTACGGCGTGACGACGAACCATGTCCTCGGCCTCGAGCTGGTGCTCGCGGACGGAACCGTGGTCTGGGCCGGCGGCGGTGTGCGCGACCTGCCCGGCTATGACCTCACCGGCCTGGTCGTCGGCTCAGAGGGTACTCTTTGCATAGTCACGAAGGCGCTGGTGCGCCTGATGCGTATCCCGGAGTCGACGCGGACGCTCCTGGCGATCTTCGACTCCATCGAGGAGGCAACGGCCGCGGTCTCGGCCGTGATCGGCGCCGGCCTTGTACCGGCGGCGCTGGAGATGATCGACCGCGAGATCATCCGCGCCGTCGAACCGGCGCTGCACGTCGGCTACCCGCTCGACGCCGGCGCCGTGCTCCTCATCGAGGTCGAAGGACTACGCGAGTCGACCGCGGAGGAGGCCGCGCTCGCCCGCCGGATCTGTGATGAGCTCGGCGCGCGCGAGGTGCGCGAGGCCACCGACGCCCCGGACCGCGAGCGTCTCTGGGCCGGCCGCAAGGGCGCAATCTCCGCCATCGGCCGCATCAGCCCGAACTACTACGTGCTCGACGGCGTCGTGCCACGGACGAAGCTCCCTGAGGTCATGGCGAAGGTGGCCGGCGTCGGCGAACGGCATGGCTTCATCATCGCCAACGTCTTCCACGCCGGCGATGGCAACCTGCACCCCAACATCCTCTTCGACGAGCGCAGGCCGGGAGAAACGCACCGCGTGCTCGAGGCCGGCGAGGAGATCATGCGCATCTGCGTCGACGCTGGCGGCTCGATTACGGGCGAGCACGGAGTGGGCCTCGAGAAGCGCGACTACATGAGCTGGATCTTCTCGGAGACAGACGTTGAGGCCATGCAGCGCCTGAAGTCCGCCTTTGGCGCAGGGGAGTCCTTCAATCCCTGCAAGGCATTCCCGACCTCGAAGGGCTGCGGTGAGCTGCAGGCCAAGGTCATCCAGTCCTTCGGCCCGGACGCCTACATATGACGGCGACGGCCAGCAAGGTCGAGCGGCGCCTGCGCGACGAGCTCTCGGCGCTCCAGCTCGCGCCAGACACCGCCGCCTATGAGGTCGACGGCGTGCGGCCATCCGTTGCCGTCTCGCCCACATCAGCGGCCGAGGTCTCGAAGGTGCTTGCCACTGCGGACGCCGTCGGGGCCGCCGTCGTCCCTTGGGGCGGCGGCGCGCACATGGCGTTGGGCATGCCCCCGAAACGCTACGACCTCGCCCTGGACCTCTCGCGCCTAGGCCAGGTCATCGAGTACGAGCCCGCCGACCTCACCGTCACCGTCGAGGCCGGCCTACCGCTCGCGGGCTTACAGGCGATCCTGGCGCAGCACAGCCAGTGGCTGCCGCTCGACCCGCCGGCGCCGGCCTCGGCGACGGTCGGCGGCGTCCTCGCGGCAAACGCGAGCGGGCCGGCGCGCATCGCCTTCGGGACAGCGCGCGACCTCGTCATCGGCATGACAGTGGCGCTGGCGGATGGGCGCGTCGTGAAGTCGGGAGGACGGGTCGTAAAGAACGTCGCCGGCTACGACATGGCAAAGGCGCATATCGGCGCCCTCGGGACGCTCGGCGTCATCCTTCAGGTCTCGTTCAAGGTCGCACCCCTGCCGAAAGCGGTGCAGACCCTCTCGGTCGCCAGCGGCGACGTCGCAGCGCTCGCGCGGGCCGCGTTCGCGGTGCGCGACGCCGCGCTTCCCGCGACGGGCATCGCCGTGCTCCAGGCCGCCGGCGCCTCCGAGGCGCGGCTCCTCCTGCGCTTTGCCGGCAACCCCGCCGCGGTCGACCGTTCGACAGCAGAGACGCTGCGACTGGCCCGCTCCGCCGGCCTGGAGGCCGAGCAGGCGCCCGAAGCCGTCTGGGCCGAGGCCGGCAGTATCCGCGGCCTGGAGACGGGAGCGGTGCTCAAGGTCAGCCACCTGCCGTCTCACGCTGCCGGGGTCCTGTCGCGCTTGGAGGAGACAGGCGCCGACGTCGTGGCTTACCCGACGGCCGGCATCAGCTACGCGCGCTTCCTTGCCCTCCCGGAGACGTCTTACGAGCTGGTACGCAGGCTCCGTAAGTCTATCGAAGCGCAGGGCGGAGCGCTCGTGCTGGAGTCCGCGCCCGTCGAGGCGAAAACTGCGATTGACGTCTGGGGCAGCCCGAGAGGCGACTTTGAGCTGATGAGGCGCCTCAGGCAAGAGATGGACCCGAAGTCCACGCTAAACCCGGGCCGTTTTCTGGAAGGTCTCTGAGTGAAGGTAACCGAGCACACGCACGTAATGGAGTCCGGCCCGGCCGACGAAGACCTGGCCCGCTGCGTCCACTGCGGCTTCTGCCTCCAGGCCTGCCCGACCTACCTCGTCCTCGGCATGGAGACGGAGTCGCCGCGCGGGCGCATCCAACTGGCGCGCGCCGTAAGGGAAGGGCGCATAGAGCCGGCTCCGAATGTCGTCGCTCACTTCGACCTCTGCTTGCAGTGCCGCGCCTGTGAAACGGCGTGCCCTTCCGGCGTGCCCTACGGCCGGATCATGGAGAGCACGCGCGCCATGGTGGCCTCCAGCGGGTCTAAGCCGGCCTCCTGGCGGCTGCGCCAGACGTTGTTGAGGCTGGCGTTCGCGGCGCCGTGGCGCCTGCGCCTGGCGTTCGCGGCCCTGCGCCTCTACCAGCGCCTGCCCCTAGCGCCCCTCAGGCGCATGCTCCCGAGACGGCTACGGGACATGGAGGAGGCGCTGCCTCGCCTGCCTTCTCGTTTCTTCGATGCGCCGCCGCTGCTCGCGGAGCCGGCTTCGAAGCCCAGGGCGACGGTGGCGCTGCTCACGGGCTGCGTGATGCCGCTCACCTACCCAGCGGCACACGAGGCCACGGTGCGCGTGCTCGCCCGCAACGGCTGCCGCGTCATCGCGCCGCCGGCGCAGGGCTGCTGTGGCGCCCTGCATCTCCACAACGGGGACCCCCGGGCGGCGCGCGCCCTCGCCCGCAGGAACATCGACGCCTTTCTGGCGAGCGGCGCCGATGTGATCGTCGTGAATGCCGCCGGCTGCGGCAGCACAATGAAGGAATACGGCGACCTGTTCGCCGGCGATGCCGTCTATGCGCGCAAGGCCGCAGAGGTAGCGGCCAAGGTCAGGGACGTCACGGAGTACCTGGCTTCCCTACCCTTCGAGCCGCCTGCCGGCAGGGTGGAGGCGCGGGTCACCTACCAGGACTCCTGCCACCTCGCGCATGCCCAGAGGGTCCGCGACGCGCCGCGCGCCATCCTGCGGTCGATCCCCGGCATAGAGCTGGTCGAGATGCAGGCGCCAGACCGCTGCTGCGGCAGCGCCGGCATCTACAACCTGACGCAGCCGCAGATGTCGCGACGGCTCCTCGATGACAAGATGACCGACGTCCTGGCGACTCAGGCCGGCCTTATCGCTACCGCGAACCCGGGCTGCATGCTGCAACTCGAGCTCGGCGTCCGGCGCACGGGCGGCGGGCAGGCGGTGGTGCACGTGGTGGAATTGCTGGACCGCGCCTACGCCGCCGGCAACCTCCAGCCTTGAGTCCGAGTCTCCCGCGGTCCTCGAGAGAGCGTCCAAGGCGCGGACGGTGCTGCTGGCGGCTCAGAGGCCCGCGCGCGCTGCCAGCTGCTTGAGGTCCGCCTCCGGGCGGGCGCCGTAATGGCTGATAACCTCGGCGGCGAGAAGGCTGCCGAGGCGCGCGCAGGTGTAGAGGTCGCGGCCGCGGGTGTAGCCGTAGAGGAAGCCGGCAGCGTAAGCGTCACCGGCGCCGGTCGTGTCGACCACGGTCACGCCCTTCTCGGCGTCGACCACATGCACCTCGCCGCCATTCACGACGACTGACCCCTTCTCGCTGCGCGTGAGCGCGGCGATCTCGCAGTGCCCGCGCACATGCTGCAGGGCCGTATCGAAGTCGGAGACCTGGTACAGGGACTTCACCTCCTCCTCGTTGGCGAAGAGGAGGTCGACGTGGCCCTCCACGAGCTCGAGGAAGGACTCGCGGTGCCGGTCGACGCAGAAGGGGTCGGAGAGCGTGAGGGCGACTTTGCCGCCGGCGGCGGCCGCGGCGCGCGCGGCCTTCAGGAAGGCCTCCTTCGCCCGTGGCTTGTCCCAGAGATAGCCTTCCAGGTAGACGACCCGCGACGCCGCGACCAGCGCCTCGTCGATGTCCTCCGGGCCAACCTCGCCCGCCGCGCCCAGGAAGGTCTGCATCGTGCGCTGGGCGTCGGGCGTCACAACTATGAGACAGCGAGCCGTGGAGGCTCCGCCGTCGAGCGGCGGCGTGTCGAAGTGGACGCCGGCGGCGCGGATGTCGTGCGCGAAGACCCGACCCAGGAGGTCATTCGCCACCTTGCCGACGAAGGCCGCGCGTCCGCCAAGGCCGGCGAAGCACGCGACGGTGTTCGCCGCCGACCCGCCCGAGACCTCGACGCCTGGCCCCATGAGGGCGTAGAGCCTCTCAGCCGCCTCCTCGTCTACCAGGGACATCGCGCCCTTGGTGAGCCGCTGCTCGAAGAGGAAGGCGTCATCAGCGCGGGCAAGCACGTCGACTATCGCGTTGCCGATGGCGGTGACACCGTACCTGGCGTCGCTCATTCCCAATCCTGGGCGCCTGCCAACTCTGGCTGCGCAGCGCGCCCTATGCCCTGAGCTCGTCCTCGCTCATGAGGCGAAAACCGATCTTGACAGTGACCTGGTACTCGTTCACGCGGCCATCGACGATGGTGCCACGGATTTCCTCGACCTCGAACCAGTCGAGGCCCTTCAGGGTTTGTGCGGCGCGGTTCACGGCCGCCTGGATCGCCTCGTTGATGCCGGCCTGCGAAGTGCCGACTACCTCCGTCTTGCGATAGATGTGTCCTGCCAAGAGTCGCCTCCTTGCCCGCGCTTTCCCTCGCATTGTAAGGCCGCCGGGTGCGGATACCGGAGAGTCCAGTGTGCGGAGCACAAGAACCTCCTGTGCCTCTCTCGTATGCGGTCCTGACCCTGCAGTACGTACTGTCCGGTTCCGCGTCGAGCCCTTATCATGTCGCCACCTGACGTAAACGGGAGGGTGGTGCATGGAGCAGGCGCTAGCGGGGACTCGAGTCCTCGACCTTTCCGACGGTGTGGCCGGGGCTTACTGCTCCAAGCTCCTTGCCGACCTCGGCGCCGACGTCATCAAAGTCGAACCGCCTGACGGCGACTCCCTCCGGCGGCTCGGGCCCTTCCCTGGCGGCCAGCCTGACCCCGAGCGCAGCGGCCTTTTCCTGCACCTCAACGCCAACAAGCGGGGCATCGTACTCGACCTCGACAGCGCCGACGGACGCGCCAGCCTCCACCGGCTCGTGCGCACCGCGGACCTGCTGATCGAGAGCCGCCGCTCGCCGGAGCGCGAGCGGTTGGGCCTGACGTATGAGGCGCTCTCGCCATTCAATCCGCGGTTGGTGGTGACCTCGATCACGCCCTTCGGCACCTACGGCCCTTACGCCGGCTGGCAGTCCGACGAGATCGTCGAGTGGGCAATGGGCGGCTACATGTACTTTGCGGGGGACCCCGACCGGGAACCCCTGTTCGTGCCCGGCCACCAGGCGGCGCTCCATGCCGGGCAGCACGCGGCGATCGGGTCGCTAGCCGCGCTGCATTACGCGCGCCGCTCGGGCCTCGGCCAGCAGGTCGAGGTCTCGCACCTGGAGTCGATGCTCCTGGCGCACGCCTGGCTCACCGTCGCCTGGACGCACGCCGGCGAAGTCATGAAGCGCACCCCCTCGACCCTGATCCCCTGCGCCGACGGCAACCTGGTCGGCTTCTTCGCGCCGTTGCGGAGCGAGAACTTCTTCATCCTGATCGAGCGCTATGACTTGATCGACCACCCCGACTACGCCACGCCCCTGGCGCGCATGCGTAAGGCGCAGGAACTGCAGCCGCTTCTGCGGGACTGGTGCGCGACTCAGAAGGCGGCCGACGTGCAGGCGAAGGCCCAGGAGCTGCGCATCGCCTGCACCTATACGGTGGACATCGCCGGGCTCCTCGCCGAGCCCCACATGAGGGCGCGGGAGTGGTTCGTTGAGGTCGAGCACCCGGTCGCCGGCCGGCTGACGCATCCCGGCTTCCCGTACAAGCTCAGCGAGACACCCTGCCGCATCTCGAGGCCGGCGCCGACACTGGGGCAGCACACGGCCGAAGTGCTCGCCGAGGCGCGCACGGGGGCAGCGCCTGAGCCCGCGATCGCCGGCGGCGCGAACGGGAGGCCGGCGCTGCCCCTCGAAGGCGTGAAGGTAGTGGAGGTGACCGCGAACTGGGCCGGCCCGCTGGCCGGCAGACACCTGGGCGACCTCGGCGCTGAGGTCGTGAAGGTCGAGTACGCGACCCGTCCGGCGACGCGAGCGGGCCGCTGGCCGGGCGCGTTCAGGGCCAGGACCCACTACAACCGCTCCGGCTACTTCAACAAACTCAACCGTAACAAGATGGACGTCTGCCTGGATCTGAGCGTGCCCGAGGGCAAGGAAGCGTTCCTGAAGCTGGTCCAGTGGGCGGATGTTCTGATCGAGAACAACAGCGCCCGCGTCTTCCCCAACCTCGGCCTCGGCTATGACGTCCTGAGCGCGGTGAACCCCGGCCTGGTCATGGTCTCGATGTCCGGCTTCGGCGCATACGGGCCCTATCGCGACTTCGTCGCCTACGGCGCCAACATCGAGCTCAGTTGCGGCCTGGTGTCGCTCAGCGGTTACGGCGACGGCGAGTATCAGAACACGTCGTCCTTCTACGCGGACCCGGTCGCCGGTAACCACGGCGCCATCGCCGTCCTGGCCGCCCTCGAGCACAGGCGCCGCACAGGCAAGGGGCAGTTCATCGACATGTCCCTGAACGAGGGCGCCGCGGGCTTCTTCTGCGAGGCAATCATGGACTACACCATCAACGGCGTCGTGCGGCGGCCGATGGGCTCGCGCAGCCTCGTGAACGCGCCCCAGGGCGTCTACCCCTGCTCCGGCGAGGACAGCTGGCTGGTGCTCACGGTGCGCGACGCTGACGAGTGGCGCTCGCTCTGTAGCGTCATGGGCCGCGAGGACCTCGCCCTGCGGGCTGATCTCGCGTCCGTGGAGGGCCGCAGGGCCGCCCATGACGAGATCGATGCCGCCATCCGGGCATGGTGCGCGGACCTCGACCACCGCGAAGCGGCCAGGCGGCTCCAGGCCGCGGGCGTGGCCGCCGGGC